>CAZPNJ010000227.1:0-3482 GCA_964587765.1 uncultured Prevotella sp. | reverse complement strand
TGATCATACCAGTTACAGTACCGAGAAGTCCGGTAAGTGTACCCAGAGTAACGATTGTAGCGAGGATTGCCATGTTCATCTGAAGTGTTGGCATTTCGAGCTGAGTAGCTTCTTCGTGAGCCTGCTCAATCTTTGCTACCTTCTGGCCGAGCTTAAGTGTTGTGTTAGCGTCCATCTCTTTGTACATGTTGAGAGAAGCCTTAACAACGTTAGCTACTGAGCCCTGCTGCTTGTCGCAGATAGCGTTTGCCTGTTCCATGTTACCAGAAGCGAGAGCTGCCTTGATATTTTCAACGAACTTAGGAAGTGAGCCCTTACCGAAAGCAGTGCGAAGAGCGAAGAAACGCTCGCAAGAGAGTGCCAATACGGTAAGCAAAAGGGTGTGGATGATTGGAACGACCATACCGCCCTTGTAGATTGTACCAAGAAGGTTACCGTCCTTAACTTCTGCTGCTGGGTCACCACCAACGAAGTTATCAGGATTGCCTAAGATAAAGTTAAAAATAAGGAGTGCGAGACCGAAGCAAACGATGATTACCCAGAATGCTGCTCTGATTCCTTGAAAGCCCTGTGATTTCTTCTTAGGGCTGGCTGCTTTTTGTGTAGTTGCCATAATCTTTTGATTTTAATTTTTAGTTGTTTATTGATAATTTGATATGTTGCGTAGAAACGATTAGCTAACAGATTTATACCTGTCGCGTTTTCAGTTATAACAACGCAAAGGTATGCAATTTATATATTTCTAACGAAGTAATTAAGAAGATTTAACCACAAAGAAACATCTTTTTTTATGGCGATGTTGCTTTGTGGTTACCTCGATTTGTATGTTTATTTCAGTTTTGCGAGCGCTTCCTTTATGCGCTTCAAAGCCTCCTTTATGTTGTCATCGCTGGTTGCGTAACTCATGCGGAAGCAGTCTGGGTCGCCGAAGGCATCACCTCCAACGGTTGCCACATGTCCCTCTTTCAACAGAAACATTGCCAGGTCGGTGCTGTTGTTTATTTTATATTCGCCATATTGTTTGCCAAAGAAGCTAGAACACTTAGGGAACAGGTAAAAAGCGCCGTTTGGCACGTTTACTTCAAGTCCTGGTATGTCTTTTGCCAATTCTACTATCAGGTCGCGGCGGTGCTCAAATGCCTTGCGCATCTCCTCCACACAACCTTGGTCGAGTGTGTAAGCAGCCTCGGCTGCCTTCTGGCTAACCGAGCAAGCACCAGAGGTGTATTGTCCCTGCAGTTTATTGCAGCCCTTAACTATCCATTCCGGCGCTGCAATGTAGCCGATGCGCCAGCCTGTCATGGCGTAAGCCTTTGAGAAGCCGTTGACTACGATCGAGCGCTCTTTCATTCCGTCAAACTGAGCAATGCTCTCGTGCTTCCCTATATAAGATATGTGTTCGTAAATCTCATCGGCAAGCACAAACATATTCTCATGCTTTTTGATGACCTCAGCCAACGACTTCAGCTCATCTTTTGAATAAACGCTGCCCGTAGGGTTGCTTGGCGAGCAGAGTATAAGCATCTTTGTTTTGGGGGTGATAGCGTTTTCCAGTTGCTCGGCAGTCATCTTGAAGTTCTGTTCGAAGCCAGCTCTCACTATCACAGGTGTGCCACCTGCCAGTTTTACCATTTGCGGATAGCTCACCCAGTATGGCGCAGGTATTATCACCTCGTCGCCTGGGTTTACGAGTGCCATCACCGTATTGCAGACGCTTTGCTTTGCGCCGTTGCTTACCAAAACTTCTGATGTGGTGTAAGTCAGTCCGTTTTCTTTCTGCAGCTTTGCCACAATTGCCTTGCGCAAATCCATGTAGCCCGGAACGGGTGAATATCTTGAGAAGTTATCGTCAATAGCCTTCTTGGCAGCCTGTTTTATGTTGTCGGGAGTGTTGAAATCGGGTTCGCCAACGCTCATGTTAATTACATCAATGCCCTGTGCCCTCATCTCAGAACTCATTTGCGACATCGCAAGCGTTGCTGAGGGTGCCAAGCGGTTTAATCTGTCAGATAACTGTGTCATAATGTTGCTTTTTATAAGTTTCCGAAGTGCAAAAGTAATGAATTCATTGTTTTTAGCGAAACATTTGCCAGCTTTTTTATTCCAATGCGCCACATTTATCTGTGCTACAAAATAATTGCTATCGGCGCAACTGGAAAAACTGCTGCATAAGGGTACGGCAGTCTTCTTCAAGAACGCCAGACGTAACGGTACATTTAGGGTGCAGTGCGTTAGGAGCAAGAAGGGTAAAGCCTCGCTTCTCGTCGGGTGCGCCGTAAACCACGCGCGACACTTGCGCCCAGCCAATGGCACCGGCACACATGACACACGGCTCTACCGTAACATAAAGGGTGCAGTCGGTAAGATATTTGCCGCCAATGGCATCAGCAGCAGCCGTTATGGCTTGCATCTCAGCATGAGCCGTAACATCGTTAAGGGTTTCAGTAAGATTGTGTGCCCTGGAAATAATCTTTCCATTGCACACAACCACTGCTCCTATTGGTATTTCGCCTTCGTCGTAAGCAGCCTGTGCCTCAACGAGGGCGCGACGCATAAATTGTTCGTCTTCGGTCATTCTTTTTAGAAATTAAATGTCGCTTCGCTCATTAAAAAAACGAATTTAGTTATGCACCAATGTGCCAATCTTCTCGCCGTTCATTACCTTCTTCAGATTACCGAATACGTCCATATTGAAGACGTAAATTGGCAGGTTATTCTCCTTGCACATAGTTGTGGCGGTGAGGTCCATAACCTTCAAGCCACGGTTATAAATCTCGTCGTAAGTGATATCCGTAAACTTCTCTGCCGTTGGGTCTTTCTCTGGGTCAGCGGTATAGATGCCGTCAACACGAGTGCCTTTAAGCATTACGTCAGCTTCAATCTCTATGCCACGAAGCGAAGAGCCAGTGTCGGTAGTGAAATAAGGGGAGCCAGTGCCAGCCGAGAAGATGCAAACATAGCCAGCCTCCATTGCTTCAATAGCCTTCCACTTGGTGTAGAACTCGCCGATAGGCTCCATGCGAATTGCCGTAAGCACCTTCGACTTCACACCGATAGCGCCAAGCGCGCTACTAAGAGCCAAAGAGTTTATTACCGTGGCGCACATACCCATTTGGTCGCCCTTAACGCGGTCAAAGCCTTTCTGCGCTCCGCTTAGTCCACGGAATATGTTTCCACCACCTATAACAATACCTATCTGCACACCCATTTCGTGTACTTCCTTAATCTGCTTTGCGTAGTCGCTCAAGCGCTCAGCGTCAATACCGTAGTTTTGTTCACCCATAAGGCTCTCGCCGCTGAGTTTTAGTAATATTCGCTTATACATATTGAGTTTTGTTTTTTAAGTTTTCAATTACGAATTAACAACAAATTCTATTTCCTTGAATGCGAACTCATGTATCTTGCCTTCACGGTCGCGCAACACGAGCAGCCCATTGTCTTCCACCTCAACGATAGAGCCCTTGAACTCTCCCCCACGGTTG
>CAZPNJ010000226.1:0-3502 GCA_964587765.1 uncultured Prevotella sp. | reverse complement strand
TATTGGTATAAAGAAAAACTAAAGTAATGAGTGATATAATTCAATTGCTCCCTGATTCAGTGGCAAACCAAATCGCTGCGGGCGAGGTTATCCAGCGCCCCGCCAGTGTGGTAAAGGAATTGATGGAGAATGCCGTTGACGCAGGTGCTAAAAATATAAATGTGGTGATTGTTGATGCCGGACGTACGCTTATTCAAGTTATAGACGATGGTAAGGGTATGTCTGAAACGGACGCTCGACTTGCTTTTGAGCGTCATTCCACATCAAAAATCAGAAAAGCAGACGATTTGTTCTCTCTTCATACCATGGGTTTCAGAGGTGAGGCCTTGGCTTCTATCGTATCTGTGGCTCAGGTCGAACTGAAAACACGTCAGGCTACTGATGACCTTGGCACTCATTTAATGTTTGAAGGTTCAAAGTTTCTTTCACAGGAGCCGTGCTCATGTGCCCAAGGTTGCAACTTTCAGGTAAAGAACCTGTTTTTTAATGTCCCAGCCCGCCGAAAGTTCTTAAAGTCAAACTCTACCGAACTAAATAATATCATTTCTGTGTTTGAACGCATAGCTTTGGTATATCCAGAGATTGCGTTCACTTTGCACAGCAACGATTCTGAAATATTCAATCTGCGCGCTGACAATATACGCCAGCGTATAGTTGAAATCTTTGGTAAGAAGATTAACCAAGACCTTTTGCCGGTAGAGACAGATACCACAATGGTCAAGATAAGTGGCTTCATCGGCAAGCCGGAGTCTGCTAAGAAGAAGGGGCTTCACCAATTCTTCTTTGTAAACGGACGCTTCATGAAACACCCTTATTTCCATCGTGCGGTGATGAACGCTTATGAACGGTTGATTCCGGCAGGCGAACAGGTGTCTTATTTCATTTACATGACTGTGCCGGCTGAGAATATCGATGTTAATATTCACCCGACCAAGACTGAGATAAAGTTTGAAAACGAGCAGGCTATATGGCAAATCCTTTCGGCTGTGGTGCGTGAGGCGGTTGGCTTGTTCAACGATGTGCCCACTATTGACTTTGACACGCAGGAGCGCCCCGACATACCTGTGTTCGGAGGTCAGTCGTCAAGTGGCAGCTTTAAGCAGCCCATGGTTGACGTTAATCCTAATTATAACCCTTTCAACGAAACACCCTCTTCGTTCGGAGGCGGTTCGGTGCAAGGGTGGGAACAGTTGTATGATGACATCAGCCAAGATAATACTCAGCCTGAAGAAACATTACTATTCCCTTCAAAGGCAACCGCTAAGACTACTTCTGACGACATAATCAATGAGAAGTCGCCATTACATTATCAATATAAAGGCAAATACATAATGACTGCCGTAAAATCTGGCTTGATGATAATCTCGCAGCATCGTGCCTCTGTCAGAATTATGTACGAGCGCTATATGGCAAAACTCGCTGACCACAAATTGGTGTCGCAAAAGATAATGTTCCCTGAGTTGGTAGAACTCTCGTCATCAGAACAACTGCTTTTTGAACGCATCTTGCCATCATTGCAGGAAATGGGTTTTGAACTGTCGCCTATGGGGCAGGGCAGCTATGCCATAAATGCAATACCAGCCGGCGTTGAGGGTGTAAAAGCCTCTGATTTAATAAACGATATGTTGGCATCGGCGGCAAATGAAGAAATAAGCAATGACGATGTTATAAAGCGAATGCTTGTAGAAACTTTAGCTACTAACGCGGCCATACCTGAGGGACAGGTTTTAAACAATGAAGAAATGGAAAATATAGTTAATGAATTGTTCCTCTGCGAAAATGCGAAAAGAACCCCAGACGGTAAGCAAATAGTAACTATATTTAACCAAAATGACATCGAAAGGCTTTTTTCTGCTTAAAAAATTTGCATATATCAAAAGTTTATTAGTATCTTTGCGCCGAATATATATGGGTCAAACCATAGTAAATAACGTGAATGTGAAATATTTGAATATTTGTTTTATTTAAAATCATAAAGTTATGAAAAAATTATTGATTGTGCTGGCATTTGCTGGTGTATCTTTCTCAGGCATGGCTCAGGACACTGAGGCTACTCAGAAGTACAGCGTTGCCACAAACTCCTTCTGGAGCAATTGGTTTATTCAAGTAGGTGCTGATTGGAATGCATACTACACTGGCGAAGAGCATGGAGCAAACCTCCATATCCAGCCATGGAAGCGTTTCCGTGCAAACCCAGGCGCATCTTTCGCTATCGGTAAGTGGTTTACACCAGGTCTCGGTCTTCGTACAAAGGTACAGGGCATTTGGGGTAAGCAGGTTTACGGTAACGAAAATGACTACCTCAAGGGCAACAAGTATTGGGTTGCTAACGAGCAGGTCCTTTTCAACGTTAGCAACATGTTGTGTGGTTACAACCCAACACGTACTTGGAACTTCATTCCTTTCGCAGGTGCAGGCGTAGCTCGTTCTATGACTTACAACCGTTACGCTACAGGTCTTAGCGCTGGTATCTTGAACACATTCCGCGTAAGCCGTCACGTTGCAATCAACCTTGAGTTTGGTTGGAACCGTTACGAGGGTGACTTCGATGGTATCAATGTTGGTGAGAACAACAACCGTGGTTGGGACTCTCACGACAACAACCTCTATGGTGAAGTTGGTTTGACATTCAACCTTGGCAAGTCTACATGGAGCAAGACTCCAGATGTTGACGCTATCAAGGCTGCTTACCAGAGCCAGATCGATGCTCTTAACAGCCAGCTTGCTGACGCTGCAGCTGAGAACGCTCGCTTGAAGAACCTTCTCGCTAACCAGAAGCCAGCTCAGACTGTTACAAAGTATGCTTCAGCTCCTGTATCAGTATTCTTCGACCTCAACAAGATTAAGATCGCTTCTGAGCGTGACCTTATCGCAGTTAAGGACTTCGCTGACTTCGCTAAGGAGAACAACGCAAGCGTACTCGTAAAGGGTTATGCTGATAGTGCAACAGGTACTCCTGCTTACAACCAGAGAATTTCTGAGCACCGTGCTAACGTACTTGCTGACAAGCTCGTTGAATATGGTGTAAACCGCGACAACATTACAGTTGAGGCTAAGGGTGGTGTTGACACACTGTCTCCAGTTTCTTACAACCGTCGTGCTACCGCAGAGGTTAAGTAATTCAGAAATTACATAATTAACTCACATACTAAGAGGCGCAACCCATAAAGTTGCGCCTCTTTTCTGTTTCTATTTCTTTTCTTTTTACTATCTTTGCACTCACTTACAGATAAATAGCAATAAAAACAATAAGAAACAATGGAAAAAGTAGTAAGCGGCATTCGCCCGACCGGCAACTTGCACCTCGGTAATTATTTCGGTGTGGTAAAGAACTTCGTAAAGATGCAAGACACGTATGACTGTATGTTCTTTATCGCCGATTGGCATTCTCTGACGACTCATCCTACGCCGGCTGATATCAAGAAATCCGTCAAGACCATCCTCAGCGAGTATCTCGCTTGCGGTATTGACCCCGAGAAAGCACCTATCTACGTACAATCCG
>CAZPNJ010000225.1:0-3511 GCA_964587765.1 uncultured Prevotella sp. | reverse complement strand
AGACACGCTACGCTTAACCCTGCCATTTGGAACAGTTCGGCTAACGATTGGGCTGCGTCGGCATGGTACACCCTCGCTGACGGGCAGAAGAAGATTAAGAAGTTTACATACGCCATGACTCGTGCGTCGTTGCAAGACGGTCCGGGCGCTAATGCTATTTGGAACATTACCAATGTAACACGCTCTGACCGCCACTACTTCTATAACTCTACGCCGTGGGCAAAAGCTATGTCTGAGGACAAAGACGTAATCAGTTACATAAAGGCTAACGGCGCAAGCGAAAGCTCTTTGCTCCACCCCTACTATGGTGATGGCACTGATGAGGGAATCTCCAATAGTATTGCCCAATTGCTTGGATTGAATACGGCAAAAGACTCAGCCACATTCCGCAAAAGTTTTGTTGACGGTGCTCCATACTATGGTGAAGAAGAAATTACCGACAAACAATACTACCAGTTTATGGTTTGGCACAGAGGCTTAGCCGTTCCGGCTGCACGCGACCTTGATGACGAGCAGGTGCAGATGGGTAAGAAGTTGTTTACGCAAATAGGTTGCACTCGCTGCCACCGCCCTTCATGGACTACGGGAGCAGACAATTATTGGGCAGACAACAGCATACAAGCATACGCCAAGAGTGTTGGCAAAAATGCCCAAAACATTTTGCCACGATACCCGCACCAAGTTATCTGGCCATACACAGACCTTGTGCAGCACCGCCTGTTTATGATTAACGACATACGCACAGGATGGTGTCGCACTACCCCACTTTGGGGACGTGGTTTGTCAACTCTGCTGACAGGAGCGAGCGACCGTTTGCACGACTGCCGCGCCAGAAACGTAGTTGAAGCCATAATGTGGCACGGATATAGTCGAGAGAGTGACGCTTACGGTCCTACTGAAAAGTTCTATAACCTCAGTAAGAGTGAGCGCGACGCAGTGGTTAAATTTATTGAATCAATATAACAATGATTAGGAAGATATTATCCTCTTTATACATAGTGGTGATAGCCGTAATGGCGATTGCCACTATTCTTGAAAAGTGTTACGGAACAAAGTTTGTCGCTCACCACATCTATAGTGTGTGGTGGTTCAGTGCTTTATGGGCGATGCTGGCACTGACGGCTACTTACTGCCTGATACAACGCAAGGCTTTCGGCTGGTTCACCATAATATTGCACACATCGTTTTTGATTATACTGCTGGGCGCTTTTTTAACCCACGTTTGGGGCAACCGGGCAACCACCAATCTTCGCTATGGCGATGTGCAAACCACTTGCTACATACAGGCGACAGATGGCAACACCAAAGAGGTAATACTTCCGTTTAAGCTGCAACTCAACCGATTTGATGTAAGCTACCACAAGGGCACAAACACGCCTGCCGACTATACATCGCACTTTAGCATCATTGACGGCAGCCGAACTGAAACGGCGGTTGTGTCGATGAACAATGTTTACTCTTATCGTGGCTATCGATTCTATCAGACCTCTTACGACCCGGATATGCGAGGTGCAACTCTTACCATAGTGTCTGACCCCTACGGCATAGGCGTAACTTATTGTGGTTATGCCCTGTTGTTTCTGTCACTTATACTTATGCTGATAGTTCCGCACGGCAGATTTCGCACACTGTTAAGAAAGGTGGCTCAACAGCCTGCGCTGATGATTCTTTTCGCAATGCTGTTGGCATCAACTAAATTAAGCGCAGCAACAACTTTGCCTCGCAATACCGCTGAAGAATTTGGCAAACTCTATGTGGTTTATAACGGCAGAGTGTGCCAGATGCAAACCTTTGCGATTGACTTTACTAAGAAACTCTATGGCAAGCCATACTATAAAGAATACAGCGCAGAGCAGGTATTGGCTGGTTTTATGTTCTGGACTAACGAATGGAGTAACGAGCCACTATTGAAGCTGAAGAGCGGTGATTTGCGCAGTCAGCTTGATTTGCCCAAAAACGCTAAGGTAAACTCATTCTTCAAGGAGACTATGGGGGGCTACATACTCGGTGAATACGTTGAACAATATTACGCAGGGCAGCAAGATGCTTTCCACAAACAGGCTATCGACATCGACGACAAACTTATGTTGGTTATGGCGGTGCAACATCTTGATAACCCCATACTATTCCCGGCGCTCAGCACCAAAGACGGGCTTTCGCAGCAAACGATGATAAGCCAATGCCTAAGGCTTATGGCAGAGAAAGCCCCCAAGGGCGACACTGACGGCATGGGTTACATAATACAAAAGCTGCAAAAATATCAGTTACAGCAAGACAAAGGCACTCTGCCCTCGCACACAAAGACCACAGCCGAGCGACTATACAACGCCCACTCGTACACTTCCATCCTTTTCATGCTTTGCCTGACCATTGGCTTCCTATTGCTTTTTTATCAAATTTACGCCATGGTTAGCGGCGGCAAAGTGAAACATGCAAACTGGGTTAATGGAGTGTCGCTGATTATCTTTGCAGCGGCATTCACTACGCTCACCTATTGTCTGGCTTTGCGTTGGATAATATCGGGCAACATTCCTATGGGCAACGGATACGAAACAATGCTTGCTGTGGCATGGTTCGTGATGGTGTTGACACTGGTCAGCTACAGGCGTTTCCGCATTATGCTGACATTTGGTTTTCTGCTTGCTGGCTTCTGTCTGTTGGTAAGCAACATAAGTCAGATGAATCCGCAGATAACTCCGTTGATGCCAGTGCTTGCGTCACCTCTATTAAGCGTCCACGTCAGTGTGATTATGCTTGCCTACGCACTGCTTTCGGTCACATTTATTTGTGCCATAACCGCACTGATAGTTGCCCTTATAGGACGGTGTCGTAACACTTCGGCACAAGAACCGATTGAACGCCTACACCTGCTTTCACAGTTATTCCTATACCCGGCAGTTTCGTTCCTTGGAATTGGAATTTTTGTGGGAGCTATTTGGGCGAACGTTTCGTGGGGAACTTATTGGAGTTGGGACGCAAAGGAAACATGGGCGCTCATTACTTTCATGATTTACGGCATAGCCCTGCACGCTGACCTTGTACCACAGTTAAAGCGTCCACTGACATACCATGTATTTATGCTGTTGGCTTTCATGGCTATACTCATGACTTATTTCGGCGTAAACTACTTTCTTGGAGGTATGCACAGCTATGCTTAAACACGGTAGCGCTACCGAAAAAAGCGGTCGCCTATCCAAATTAAAGCGCCTGCGCAAGCAAATTAAAACAGCTGCGCAGGCGATTATTTTTATGTGGGCTATAAAAGGATTGAGATGTGCGTTATAGCCTGTTTTTCAAAAGGTAACTAAATGCGAAGTTCACTAATGCTCTTTACTCCGTGAGCGTCCATCCATTTGTTTATTCCGTCAATAACCTTGATTGTTACCTGAGGGTCAATGAAGTTGGCGGTGCCAATCTCTATTGCGGTGGCGCCAGCCATCAGAAACTCTATGGCGTCCTCGGCAGAACAGATGCCGCCCAAACCAACTACGGGTATGTTTACGGCACGAAC
>CAZPNJ010000224.1:0-3556 GCA_964587765.1 uncultured Prevotella sp. | reverse complement strand
AATTTGCTTTCACTCTGCAAACACATACACCCTTTCAGATTTTTGTTATGTTCGTTACGCTGTAATAGTATCAGCGAGGCAGCAAAACTATTATGAATATTTTGCTAAAATATTTGCAGTTTTGTTTGGCAGTTTGCAGAAAATTAGTACCTTTTTTAAATGAATAAGCAATACATAGTCCTGCCTGTCATTATCCGTAGCCTCCCCTGAGAGTATAACCTCTCCTAAAGATAGCGCCGCGACGGCGCGCCGACAAACAACCTATCTGAAATTCCAACCGACGCGAGGCGCAGTTTCAAATTCCTTTTCCATATTTAATACATTTTAATGCGCGCGCCTCACCAGAATGAGCCAAAACTTCGTATCTTTGCCACTTAGATTAACGAAACGGGAGCAATCCCACGCAAAAGCGCAGAGCAAGAAATAATAAAAACGGCACTAAATTGAAACATTAAAACATACAGACAAAATATGGCTGAATCTATTGACATTCGCGAACTTAACGCTCGCATCGAACAACAAAGTGCGTTCATAACCAACCTAACGGCAGGCATGGACCAAGTAATCGTAGGACAGAAACATCTGGTTGACTCACTCTTAATTTCGCTGCTCAGCGGCGGCCACATTCTGCTTGAGGGTGTGCCCGGACTGGCAAAGACGCTCGCCATTAAGACGCTGTCCAAGCTGGTTTCGTCAACCTACAGCCGCATACAGTTCACCCCCGACCTGCTGCCAGCCGACGTGATAGGCACGATGATTTACTCGCAGAAAGAGGAAAAGTTCAACGTGAAGAAGGGCCCAGTGTTCGCCAACTTCGTATTGGCCGACGAAATAAACCGTGCGCCGGCAAAGGTGCAGAGCGCACTGCTCGAAGCCATGCAAGAGGCACAGGTGACCATCGGCGAGGAAACTTTCAAACTGCCCTACCCCTTCCTGGTAATGGCTACGCAAAACCCAATCGAGCAAGAGGGAACATATCAGTTGCCCGAAGCACAGGTTGACCGCTTCATGCTGAAGGTTGTAGTGGGCTACCCAACCATCGAGGAGGAAAAGAAAATAATTCGTAAAAACCTGCAAGGCTCAATGCCGACAGTCAGCCCAGTGGTTAGCGCCGACGACATAATCAAGGCCCGCCAGACGGTCAACCAAGTTTACATTGACGAAAAGATTGAGCAGTACATAGCCGACATAGTATTTGCCACACGCTATCCCGACCGCTACGGACTGCCCCAGCTGAAAGACATGATTACATTCGGCGGCTCGCCCCGTGCCAGCATAAACCTTGCCAAGGCAGCCCGCGCCTACGCCTTCATAAAGCATCGCGGATACGTAGTGCCAGAAGACGTCAGAGCCGTAGCACACGACGTGTTGCGCCACCGCATAGGCCTGTCGTACGAGGCAGAGGCCAACGGCATGACATCAGAGGAAATCGTAAGCCAGATAATAAACAAGGTAGAGGTGCCATAATGGAAACCAGCGAACTGCTAAAAAAAGTACGCCGCATTGAAATTAAGACGCGCGGACTGAGCCAGAACATCTTTGCCGGTCAGTACCACTCGATGTTCAAAGGCCGAGGCATGGCCTTCAGCGAGGTGCGCGAATACCAGTACGGCGACGACGTGCGCGACATCGACTGGAACGTTACGGCACGCTTTCACCGCCCTTATATAAAGGTATTTGACGAGGAGCGCGAACTAACCGTAATGCTTCTGATTGACGTGTCGGGCTCGCTCAACTTTGGCACCACCGCCCAGTACAAGAGCGAACTGGCTGCCGAAATAGCCGCCACACTCGCCTTCAGCGCCATGCAAAACAACGACAAGGTGGGCGTAATATTCTTCTCAGATCAGATAGAGAAATACATTCCGCCGCAGAAAGGCCGCAAGCACATACTTTATATAATACGCGAAATGCTCGACTTCAAGCCCCAGAGCTGCCGCACCAACATAGCGCAGGCACTGGCCACGCTAACCCGTGTGATGAAGCGCCGCTGCACGGCATTCCTGCTGAGCGACTTCTACGCACACCAATCGTTCCTGAAGGAAATGCAGATAGCCAGCTCGAAGCACGACCTCATGGCAGTGCAGATTTACGACAAGAGCGCCAAAAGCCTGCCCGACGTGGGACTGCTGAAAGTGCAAGACGCCGAAACAGGCCACGAAATGATAATAGACACCTCGTCAGCCCGACTGCGCAAAGCTCACGCCATGTACTGGGCGTCACAGCAAGCCACGCTGAAAGACGACTTCGCCAGAAGCAACGTTGACTGGGCGTCGGTGGCAACGGGCGAAGACTACGTAAAGGCACTCATGCAACTGTTCAGCAAACGATAAAAGCAACAACGCAGCCGTTCAGCAAACGAAAAGGAAACAAGAAAAGTGAAGAAACTAATCACAACCATAATAACATTAGCGCTGACAATAGCCGCCACGGCGCAGGTTCACGTTGAAACCAGCATCGACTCGGTGGCAATACTCATAGGTCAGCAAACCCAACTGCACCTAAAAGTGACCGCCCCACGAGGCAGCCGCATAGTATTCCCCACGTTCAAACCCACACAGTACCTCGTGCCAGGGCTTGAAGTGCTGTCGTCAGAAGTCTCAGACTCAGCCCAGACCGACGGCGACCTGATAGACATTACGCGCAGCTACACACTGACCAGCTTTGACGAGGCACTCTACCCCATTAAAGGTCTGAGCGTAAAGGTCAACGGCAAACCCTACCCAGCGCCAATGGCAACGCTGAAAGTGCTGACCATTGACGTTGACACGCTTCACCCAAACCAATTCTTCCCACCCAAAGACGTGCAGGACAACCCATTCCTGTGGGCAGAGTGGCGACCGCTCATCTGGCTCAGCATAGTATTCGTGTTGCTGCTGTTGACAGGCTTCTACATGTTCGTTCGCCTGCGCCAACACAAGCCCATCATTGCCCATCTGCGCATAGTAAAGCACATTCCAGCCCACCAGAAAGCACTGACGGCGATAGAGAAAATCAAGCAGGACCGTCTGGTTGGCTCAGAAGATCAGAAACTATACTACACGCAGCTGACCGACACTATCAGGCAGTACATTCGCGAGCGTTTCGGCTTCAACGCAATGGAAATGACAAGCTCTGAAATCATAGCCCGACTGCAAAACGAAGGCGACCGAAAAATGATTGACGAACTGACCGAACTGTTCACCACCGCCGACCTTGTGAAGTTCGCAAAATACTCGACGCTGATAAACGAAAACGACCTTAATCTGGTCAACGCCGTGAACTTCATAGACCAGACCAAGACCGACCAAAAGCCTACCGAAGAGGTGGTCAAACCGCAACTGTCAACTGCCGACGAGCAGGCACAGCGCAGCCGCAAACTAATTAAAGCCGCCCTTTGGGCAATAGCCGCCACGGCAACAGCAATAATCGTTTATCTGACCTATCAAGTAATAATCATAATAAGCTAAGCGCCCCGAAAGCGCAAAGCAAACAAAAAGCAATTAAGCTGAAAAATGGAATTTCAAAACCCAATATATTTTCTGTTGCTGCTACTCCTGCTGCCCTACCTGCTATG
>CAZPNJ010000223.1:2944-3610 GCA_964587765.1 uncultured Prevotella sp. | reverse complement strand
TATCGCAACACCGGCGGTTTCGACATGATTGGCTCTGGCCGTACAAAGCTTGAGAAAGAAGAGCAGTTCGAAAGCGGCATGGAAATCTGCCGTGAGCTGGGCATTAAAGCTCTCGTAATCATCGGTGGCGACGACTCTAACACCAACGCCTGCGTATTGGCTGAATACTACAAGGCTAAGAAATACGGCATTCAGGTAATTGGCTGCCCTAAGACCATTGACGGCGACCTGAAGAACGAGCAGATTGAGACCAGCTTCGGCTTCGACACTGCTACAAAGACTTACTCAGAGCTGATTGGTAACATTCAGCGCGACTGTAATTCTGCTCGCAAATACTATCACTTCATTAAGCTGATGGGCCGCTCCGCAAGCCATATCGCCCTTGAGTGCGCTTTGCAGTGCCAGCCTAACTACTGCATTGTCAGCGAAGAGGTTGAGCAGAAGAACATGACCCTCGACGATATTGTAACAGATATTGCTCAGATGGTTTCTTACCGTGCTTCTAAGGGCTGGAACTTCGGTACTATCCTCGTACCGGAAGGCCTTATCGAGTTTATCCCTGAAATGAAGAAACTCATTGAAGAGCTCAACGACATTCTCGCTCGCCCTGTAACACCAGAAAGCCAGCGCATGGTTGACCAGCAGTCATGGCTATACTCTGAGCTG
>CAZPNJ010000223.1:0-2934 GCA_964587765.1 uncultured Prevotella sp. | reverse complement strand
TACCGTTCGCAACCAGCTCACCATGGAGCGTGACCCACACGGAAACGTACAGGTTTCACTCATTCAGACAGAAACTCTGCTCTCACGCATGGTTGCCCGCAAGCTCATGCAGTGGAAGAAAGACGGCATCTACAAGGGCAAATTCGCTGCGCTGCACCACTTCTTCGGCTACGAAGGTCGCTGCGCTGCTCCTTCTAACTACGATGCAAACTACTGCTATGCTCTCGGCGTAAGCGCCGCTCACCTGATTGCTAACGGCAAGACTGGTTATATGGCAATCGTTAAGAACACCACTAAGCCAGCGGCTGAATGGGTAGCAGGAGGCGTGCCAATAACAATGATGCTGAACATGGAGAAGCGCAACGGCGAAATGAAGCCAGTTATCAAGAAGGCTCTCGTTAAACTAAACGACACGCCATTCAAGACTTTTGCCGCTAACCGCGACGACTGGGCTCGCCATACAAAATACATCTACCCTGGACCAATTCAGTATTGGGGGCCAGACTCTGTATGCAACCAGCCTACAAGAACTCTTGCGCTTGAACACAACAAATAATTGTGGCTAAAAAGCGTAAACATAAAACGTTATTCCACCGACTGCCAAGATGGACTTGGTGGGTCGGTGGAATTAGTGTTATTATGCTTTATGTCGTGGGCTTCTACTACTTCTTCGTATCGCCTACGGGCTTTAGGTGGCAAGCACTATACGGCGACGCCAAATACCCTGAAGGCTACGAAATACACGGCATAGACATTTCGCACTATCAAGGCGACATAAACTGGCGCAAGCTCTCAAACGCAATGATTGAAGGTTGCCCCATACGCTTTATAATGATTAAAGCAACCGAAGGCTCAACTAAACTTGACGAAAACTTCAACGACAATTTCTATCAGGCACGACAATACGGCTTCATAAGGGGCGCTTACCACTTCTGGAGCAACAAGTCAACCCCTCTCCAGCAAGCACAGTATTTCTTAAAGCAGGTTCACCTTGAGGAAGGCGACCTTCCACCCGTGCTTGACGTTGAGCACAAGCCGCAGTCGCAAAGCACTGAAGACTTTCAACGCGACGTATTAACATGGCTACACGTCGTTGAAGACAAATACCACGTTAAACCCATTATTTACACTTACTATAAGTTCAAAGAGGCTTATCTGAGCACGCCCGTCTTTGACGATTACCCCTACTGGATAGCACACTATTACGTGAAGAAAGTAGAATACAAAGGGCCGTGGAAATTCTGGCAGCACACTGACGCAGGCAAACTCGACGGCATTGAGGGCTACGTTGACTTCAACATTTACAACGGCTCTTACTACGACCTGAAGAAACTGACCATTGGCAATTAACCCACGCACGGCATTAACGCCACGCAAAGGTTGCCACTTAAAAATAAAATATGTATCTTTGCAACATTATTGAGAATTTTCAGTTATTCTAATAATTAAGAATCATTCAAGAAAGACAATGAAGAAGCTTTTAACACTGATATTCACTATATGCCTGACGAGCCAATTGATAATGGCGCAGTCATCAATGAGCGACGACCAAGTTATGAAGTTTGTGCTTAAAGAACAGAAGTCGGGCACCTCACAGCAACAAATCGTTACGAAGCTGATGCAAAAAGGTGTTGACATAAACCAAATACGCCGCATCAGAAAGAAATATCAGCGTCAACAAGCAGGCAGCGGACTGGGAAACGTTTCTGACGATGCCTCTAACAGCGTAAAACGACTGCGTACGCAAAACGGCACTTCAAAGCGCCGCACCAACGGCAAGAACAACTATGAGAACTATTACGGCGACGATGAAGAAGACTATACCGAAGCCCGTGCCAACCAATACACCACTAATCGTAAGCATCGCATTAGCAAGAACAACGGCGAATACGACGATTACGAATTTCAGGAAATGAACGACGAGCTGGGCTATATTATGCCGCAAGACACGGCACAATTAGTTAAGCAGCTTCAGTGCCAACTCAGACAGAAAAGCAAGAAAGTATTCGGCAGAGACATCTTCAACAACGAAGAACTGTCGTTTGAGCCAAATATGAACATTGCCACCCCTAACAACTATGTGCTGGGCGCTGGCGATGAAGTTTTCCTTGATATTTACGGCGCTTCACAGAAATCAGAGCAGCTGACCGTCAGCCCCGAAGGCGACATTACCGTTGAAGGCTACGGGCCTATCAACGTCGCAGGCCTCACCGTAAAGCAAGCCAACCAGCGCCTGCGCGCTACTCTTGGCGCAAGATACAGCAGCTCAAAAATTCGCCTCACGGTAGGTCAGACAAAGACTATCATGATTAACGTCATGGGCGAAGTTAAGATGCCTGGCACTTATACGCTGTCTGCATTTGCCACGGTTTTCCACGCCTTGTACATGGCAGGCGGAACAAACGACCTCGGAACACTGCGCAACATAAAAGTCTTCCGCAACAGCAAGCTCGTTGGCGTAGTTGATATTTACGACTATATTCTCAACGGCAAGCTCACGGGCAACGTGCATCTTAAAGACAACGACGTAATTATCGTTGGTCCTTACGACTGCTTGGTAAACATTTCGGGCAAGGTTAAGCGCCCAATGTACTACGAAATGAAGAAAAACGAGAGCGTAGAAACTCTTCTTAAATACGCTGGTGGCTTTACCGGCGACGCTTACAAGAAAGCCGTAAGACTGATGCGCAAGACAGGCAGAGAAAAGGCAGTGTTTAACGTTGGAGAGTTCGATATGAGCGCTTTTCAACTTGCCGACGGCGACTCTGTCACGGTAGATTCTATACTCAACCGCTACGAAAACACGGTTGAAATTAAAGGCGCTGTTTTCCGCCCCGGCATGTATCAGATTGGCGGTCAGATTAAAAGCGTACGCTCACTCATAAGCGCCGCAGAAGGCTTGACTGAAGAGGCGTTCATCAACCGCGCCGTAAT
>CAZPNJ010000222.1:0-3622 GCA_964587765.1 uncultured Prevotella sp. | reverse complement strand
GAGCGGTAGATACTGCTCTGTCTCCATAATGTTTTTGTAGGCTGGGCGAATGATGCGGTGTCCCTCGTAGTTCAGTTCCTCAATGCGGTGGGCAGTCCAGCCAACGATGCGCGCCATGGCAAAGATTGGGGTGTAAATCTCTTGCGGCAGTCCGAGCATTTCGTATATAAAACCGCTATAGAAATCGACGTTGGCGCAAATAGGCTTGTTGGTCTTGCGGTGGGCGCTGACGCACTTTATACCTTCTTGTTCAAGCAGTCTGAGGAAGTTGTATTCCTCTTCACGGTGCTTCTCCTTTGCCAGTTCGCCAGCGAGTTTCTTTAGCTCTTTGGCGCGAGGGTCAGAGAGGGTATAAACGGCGTGGCCTATGCCATAGATCAGTCCTGTGCGGTCGTAAGCCTCTTTGTTGAGCATGCGGTTTAGGTAGGTGTCTATCTCGTCGGTGTTGGTCCAATCCTTGATATTGTCTTTTAGGTGGTGGAACATGTTTATAACCTTGATGTTGGCACCTCCGTGAAGCGGACCTTTAAGTGAGCCTATGCCAGCGGCAATGCTTGAATAGGTGTCGGTGCGGGTGGAACTGGTAACGCGTACGGTGAAGGTTGAGTTGTTACCACCGCCGTGCTCTGCCTGAATGATTAGCAGCAGGTCAAGCACTCGTGCGTCGAGTTCGGTGAAGTCGCCCAGATTAAGCATATACAGGAAGTTTTCGGCTATGGACTTGTTTTCCATAGGGTGGCTTATGTTGAGCGAACGCCCACGCACGGAGTGACGATAGATGTTGTAAGCGTAAGCTATGATTGTCGGGAACTTAGCAATCAGCTCGATAGACTGGCGCATTAGGTTGTCGCGCGAGATGTCGTCGGGGTTGGGGTCGAAGGTGTACATCTCAAGTACGCAACGAGCCAGAATGTTCATGATGTTTGAGCCTTCAAGGTCAATGATATGAACAATGGTGCGGTGGTCGAGCGGCATGTTTTCGATTATGAGGTCGCTGAATGCTTTAAGCTCTTCTCTGTCGGGCAGTTTGCCAGACAGCAACAGATAGGCAATCTCTTCAAAACCGAAACGTTTCTCTTTAAGCAGTGGCGAAACAAGGTCGTCGAGTTCGTAGCCACGATAGAACAGCTTGCCCTCGGTGGGTTGCAGTTTGCCGTCATCGTCGCGCTCGTAGCCCACAACGTTACCGATGTTGGTAAGTCCGACGAGCACTCCGCTGCCGTCTTCGTTGCGCAGTCCACGCTTTACGCCGTATTTGCTGAATAGTTCGCTCTCTATTTTGCAGGTGTTTTTTACTTCGTCAGAGAGCTTATATATTAGATATTCTTTTTTCATAACCTTTAGTTTATTTCATTATATAGTTAAGTGCCGAGCCGGCTTTGAACCACTCTATTTGTGTTTGGTTGTAGGTGTGCTCTACGGCAAACGTTTCTTCGCTACCGTCGGCGTGGCTGAGTTTTATGGTTAGCGGCTTGCCCGGTGCAAACTGGCTTAGACCGAGCAATGAGATGCGGTCACCCTCAAGCACCTTGTCGTAGTCAGCTTTGTTGGCAAATGTCAGTGCCAACATGCCCTGCTTCTTCAAGTTGGTTTCGTGTATGCGGGCGAAGCTTTTTGCCAAGATGACACGAACGTTCAGGAAACGAGGCTCCATGGCAGCGTGCTCGCGTGAAGAGCCTTCGCCATAGTTGTCCTCTGCCACCACGATGCTGTAAAGACCAGCCTCTTTGTATGTCTTGGCAGAGTCTGAAACGGTGGCATATTGTTTGGTGAGTTGGTTTAGCACCTTGTTTGACTCGCCGTTGAAGGCATTGACAGCACCCATAAGCAGGTTTTGAGAAATGTTTTCAAGATGACCTCTGAAGCGCAGCCACGGACCAGCCATTGATATGTGGTCGGTGGTGCATTTGCCCTGAGTCTTTATGAGCAGTGGCATATCGGTGAGGTCGTTGCCGTCCCACGCCTTAAACGGCTCAAGCTTTTGCAAGCGCTCTGACGATGGCGAAATTACAACATCAATGTTGCTGTGCTCCAGACTGGGGGCAATGAAGCCCTTGTCTTTGACGTCGAAACCCTGTGGAGGGAACACGTCGCCCTGCGGAGCGTCAAGCATTACACTGTTGCCATTGGCATCGGTCAGGCTGTCGGTGGCAGGGTTGAAGTCAAGGCGGCCGGCTATGGCAAGCGCCGTAGTCATTTCTGGTGAGCCGATAAATGCATAGGTGTTAGGATTGCCGTCGGCACGGCGACGGAAATTGCGGTTGAACGAGGTGACAATGGCGTTTTTGCGCTCGTTGTCATCGGTGTGACGCTTCCACTGACCAATGCAAGGGCCACAGGCGTTAGTCATGATTATGGCACCAATGCGCTTGAAGTCATCGAGCAGTCCATCGCGCTCCGCGGTATATCTGATTTGCTCAGAACCAGGGTTGATGATTAACTGAGCCTTGACAGGTATGTTCTTTTCATACGCTTGGCGGGCAACGCTTGCGGCACGACTTAAATCTTCGTAGCTGGAGTTGGTGCATGAGCCAACAAGGCTTACTTCAACCTGATAGGGAAGTCTTCTTGCTTGCCCTTTGCGCTCATCTGTGAGATAGGGGTCGCTGCGTCGGGGGTGAACGGGCCGTTGAGGTGTGGCTCTATTTCAGACAGATTTATCTCAAGCACTTGGTCGAAATATTTCTGAGGCTCAGCCAATACCTCGGCGTCGGCTTTCAGATGGTCAGCGCAGGCAGTGGCAAGTGTGGCTATTTCTTCTCTTCCCGTGTGGGAGAGATAGTCGCAGGTGCGATTGTCGAAGGGGAATATAGAACCTGTAGCACCCACCTCGGCACCCATGTTACAAATCGTTGCCTTGCCCGTAGCTGGCAGCGAAGCAGCTCCTTCACCAAAGTATTCTATGACGCAGTTGGTGGCTCCCTTCACTGTGAGCAGTCCGCAAAGATGCAATATCACATCCTTTGGCGATGCCCAGAGAGAGAGCTTTCCACTCAAATGCACACCGATAATCTTGGGTAACCGTAGCTCCCAGTCCATACCTGCCATCACATCGACAGCATCGGCTCCGCCCACACCGATAGCTATCATGCCCAATCCGCCTGCATTGGGCGTATGGCTGTCGGTGCCCACCATCATACCGCCTGGAAAAGCATAGTTTTCTAACACTACTTGGTGGATAATGCCTGCACCAGCATCCCAAAAGCCCATTCCGAAACTTGCTGCAGCAGAGCGCAGGAAGTCGTACACTTCTTTGTTTTCATCACAAGCTTTTTGCAAGTCATGATGCGCACCGCGCTCGGCGCGTATCAAGTGGTCAAGGTGAATGCTCGTGGGCACCGCCGTGCGCTCCATGCCTGTGTTCATAAACTGTAATACCGCCATCTGCGCCGTAGCATCTTGCATTGCTACCCGATCGGGACGAAACGTAGCATAGTCCACACCGCGCACTGCTCCCTGAAGGGCTTTAGGGTGCGTAGCATGAGCAAACAAAATCTTCTCAGCAAGTGTCAAGGGCCGCCCCAACAACTGACGCACTTCGTCAATGCGCAAACGCAACGACGCATAGTGGCTTCGCAGCATGTCAAAGTCAAATATCTGATTCTCCATGGGATACATTTTT
>CAZPNJ010000221.1:0-3631 GCA_964587765.1 uncultured Prevotella sp. | reverse complement strand
ATCTGGCTGTGACTTATCTATATGTGCGCGCCATCGACAGCTATCAAATAACACGCAGCAATGCGCTGAGCGACTACCGCGTCCTTTACGACCATTTAGCTAAACAGGGCAAACAATTGTCTATCTACGGCAAAGCACATGCCGCCATAATATTCGGCAAGAACACGCAGATGAGAGAGCACCCCAAACTGGCTAAGGAACTATTGCAGAGCATACGTGAATACACCGTATATACAAAGGAAATGGGACGTTACTTTGACACCCGCAGCGCACTGTACTCTTGGTGCGATTATCGCATACCTTCACAAACGGCAGCCATTGAGGCACTGAAAACGCTCACCCCTAATGACCGCCAGACCATCAGCGAAATGCAGCAATGGCTGTTGCAAGAAAAGCGCACCACATGCTGGACAACACCAATAAACAGCGTCAACGCCATTTACGCATTCATTGATTCTGATAAATCTTTCAGCAACGGAGCAATGGAAACACCTGACATCAAGGTTGACGGCAAAGCACTTAAACTGCCTACAGCCACCGCCGGCATAGGATACGTTAAGGCTAAGCAAGATGGTAAGGCTGGCAAAATAAGCATAAACAAACCTACTGACGGCACATCATGGGGTGCAGTGTATGCTCAGTTTACACAACCCACGACCGATGTTGCGTCAGCGGCAAGTGGCATAAGCCTGAAGCGTGAAATTTTCAAAGACGGCAAACCCGCCACACACTTGAAAGTGGGCGACAAGGTGAAGATACGACTTACAATAAAGGCAGAGCGCGACTATGATTTCGTGCAGATTATCGACCGCCGCGCTGCTTGCTTTGAGCCTGTTGAGCAGACCAGCGGTTACCGCCAAGGTTGCTATCTCGCCCCAAAGGACAACCAAACGGCATATTACTTTGACCTGTTGGCAAAAGGCACTCATATAGTTGAGACCGAATACTACATTGACCGTGCCGGACAGTACGCCGCAGGCTCATGCGCCGCACAGTGCGCATACTCGCCGGAGTATGGCGCACGCGCCGCAGGCATGGCAACAATCACTATAAAGGAATAAAACCAAACTACGAATATGATTACAAAAAAGACTATATTAGCACTTACGTTGCTAACCCTTCAGACAAACACATTTGCCCAGCGCATAGCTACATCAGGCTCAAGCATCGACTGTGGACAGGTGATGTTCAGACAACCCGTTACCGTAGAGTACGAAATAACCAACAAGGGCGGCAAACCGCTTGTCATCAGCAAGGTGCTGACCGACTGTGGTTGCACGGCAGTGGACTACCCCAAAACAGCCATCATTAAGGGCGATGTGGCTAAACTGCACGCTACATACGACGCTAAACAGATGGGACATTTCCAAAAGCGAATAGCCATTTACAGCAATGGTAGCGCCAAGCCCCTAATGCTAACACTAAGCGGCGTGGTGGTAAATGAGATTAAGAACTTTGCCGGCAACTATCCATACCGAGTAAACGGCGTACCTATTGACCGCAACGAAATTGAGTTTGATAACGTGAATAAGGGCGACAAACCATACGTGCTGCTACACCTGTTGAATACCACGTCGCAGACCATACAGCCCACGCTCATGCACTTGCCTGCCTACCTGAAAGCGAAATGCTCGCCTTCAAAAATAGCACCAAACCACACAGGCGAAATAGAACTGCTGCTTGACTCGCGCCGCCTGCCCGACTATGGTCTTACGCAGATATCAACCTACTTAGGACTGCACCCCGGCGAAGAGGTGGGCGAACAGAAAGAAATACCTATCTCAGCGGTGCTACTGCCACGATTTGACTACGACGAAGCCGACCTTATTGAGGCTCCAAAGCTAAAGCTCTCGGCAACTGATGCGAACCTTGGCAAGTTTGACGGTAAGAAAAAACTGAAAGGGGGTATCGACATATCCAACACAGGACTGTCAACCCTCGACATAACCAGCCTGCAAATGTTTACGCGCGGCTTGGAGATTTCGCTCAACAAGACACACATTGAGCCGGGCGAAACTGCTAAACTGAAGATTACAGCCATAAACGACGAACTGAAGAAAGCACGCAGCAAGCCTCGCGTGCTGATGATAACCAACGATCCTGCACACCCCAAAGTCGTTATCAACATCATTACAGAATAGGGAGAATACAACATGAAAGTAGAGATAGACAACGGCAGTGGATTTTGCTTTGGCGTAACCACAGCCATACATAAAGCGGAAGAGGAACTGGCAAAGGGCGGCACGCTCTATTGCTTGGGCGACATAGTGCACAACGGCATGGAGGTGGAACGACTACACGAACAGGGCATGCAGACCATTGACCATGAGCGACTGAAAACGCTGCGCAACGCTAAAGTGCTACTCAGAGCGCACGGCGAGCCACCTGAGACTTACGCCATAGCCGAAAGAAACAATATAGAGATTATTGACGCAACCTGCCCCGTGGTGTTGCAGTTGCAAAAGCGCATACGCCGCCAGTACGAAGCTGAGAAAGACACACAAATCGTAATCTTCGGCAAAAACGGACACGCCGAGGTATTGGGGTTGGTAGGTCAGACTCAGAGCAACGCAATAGTGATAGAGAGTTTCGATGATGTGAAAAATCTGGACTTCAGTCGTAGCATTTATCTTTACTCTCAGACCACGAAAAGCCTTGATGAGTTTCACCGCATAATCGACTACATACAGCAACACATTGCCGAGGGGGCAACGTTTAAAAGTTTTGACACTATCTGCCGACAAGTAGCCAACCGTATGCCAAACATAGCCGAGTTTGCCACACGCCACGACCTGATACTTTTCGTTAGTGGCAAGAAGAGCAGCAACGGTAAAGTATTGTTTAACGAATGTCGAAGGGTAAATCCTAACAGCCACCTCATAGAAAGCGCAAAGGGAATAGACCTGAACTGGCTCGAAGGGGTTGAGACAGTCGGAATATGTGGAGCGACGAGCACACCAAAGTGGCTCATGGAAGAGTGTAAATATTTTCTCCTAAAAGCAAGAAGTAATTAACATACAGAAACATTACATATAAGGTAGCGACAACATTTTACGTGTTATATTGAATAGCTCAAATTGATAAGGGAAATATGATTTGAGCGTGATATCGTATATACACTTAGACTGATATATATCCCACACTTACCTTGACTTCCCCCGAACTGCTGATTTTTGTGCTTTTCGATGGTATTTTGTGTTTTTTCGTAGTTTTCCACTGCTAAAATAACGTGAGTTCGATGAAAATATAATCATTTGACTATTTGGTGATTAGCGATATTTTTGTATCTTTATAGTGCTAAAAGACAAAGAGAAACCATGTATAAGAGTGGCAAGGGAAACTGACAAACAACTCATGTTATCCTAACATGTTTTCGTCGAACTCACGTTAAGATAAATAGCATAAGCGGAGTAATAAAATATATTCCGCCTATGCTGTATAACAATGTTCTTTTAGGGTTTTACTCCCCAGTATAGGTTATTGTATAATTACATGCTTCAAAGTCCTCTTTACTCATTACATATACCTTATCTGCATATTTTTGTTCTTTCTCTAATAGATTTTTCTTTTTTACAGAACTTTCTTTAACAATAAGAATTTCTATGAATGCTCCCCTATCAAATGTCCTTTT
>CAZPNJ010000220.1:0-3643 GCA_964587765.1 uncultured Prevotella sp. | reverse complement strand
ATTATGATAGGCTCGCCGAAGATGTCGCTGTTATTGGGCGACTGCGTAACCACTACCTTACCCACGGGCGTGTTGACGCTTGCACCGAAGTGGGCATCTATCTTGCCGGGGTACTTGCGACCGTTCTTCACGAAACCGGTCAGGTGTACGCCCTTGCCATTGTCAGGCGTGGCGGTCATGCTGGCAAAGTCTTGGTCAGACAGGCTCAAGAACATAGCCTTTATCGGCAGTTGGTCACCGTAAAGGGCATCATAGCGGAAAGTCTTCTTTACCTTATAGCTGACGTCGAGCCCGAGGTGCTTTACAGCACTTATCATCAGGCTTGGCGACTGAAAGCTCTTTATCTCGTTGTTTACGTTGAGCTTAAACACCTGCAAGTCCATGTTAGAGAACTCTGACTGCTCGTCGTTAAGTTCCTTGCTTTTCTTAGTGTCGTCCTCTATCAGCACCGACGCTGAGCGGGTGTATATCAGCGGCTTAGACATGATATAGACCGTAGCTGCGGTAAGGCACACCGCCACTGAGGCGGCAAACCAGTACCATTTAGCTATGCAACGGGCTAATACATGGCGAGGCGAGATGCCAATGCCTTGCGATTGTGTTTTGGGGGTGCGTGCGTTGTTGGTTTGGGTTACTCTTTCCATACTATTTCTTTAATAAAAACACTCCGAGCGATACGAGCAACGACGCTGCTGACATCCAGAATGGTGCCGACAGCACATTGTTGCCATTAACAGTGGTTTCGCGCTGGCGCTTGCGTATAGGTGCCACATACACAACATCACCTTGCTGCATGTAGAATGCTGGCGAACTATACACGCTGTCAGCATTGGTGAAGTCAAAGGTATATACATGGCTCTGATTGCCCTCACGGCGTATGAGTTTCACGTTAGTACGATTGCCAGTAAGGTTCATGTCGCCGGCTAAACTCAGAGCGTCGAGAATGGTAAACACGTCACGGTCTATCTTGTAGCGGCCTGGGGTTTTAACCTCGCCCAGAACCGACACGCCCATGTTCAGTGCCTCTACCGTTACGACAGGGTCTTTCACTTGGTTGCTCTCGATAAGCAGTTGCTTCAACCGTCGTTCCATTTGCTGGCGGGTAAGACCCGCTACATGCACCGTGCCGAGATAGGGGAAGTCTATGTTGCCAGCATCGTCAACGGTGTAGCTGGTCACGTCGTCAGACTTGTCTATGTCACTGAAGTTATTGCCTTGGTCAAGTGACGAATTTATCTCGCGATACTTATAGCTGCGCAAGTTAAACATTGACGACACCTGCGAGTTCAGGCTATTGACGGTGATGGTAAACTTGTCGAGCGGGCGCACCTTTACGTTCTCCGGATTGGCAGTGCGTATGATAGCGTCGTCGCTTAACCCTTGAAAATACTCTACTTGGCGGCTTGCCTTACACGAGACAAGCAACAGCGCCATAAGTCCCAACACGGGGAGCCATGTTTTACGTATCATTCTGATGTTTCGTATCATTAGAAGTTCAATTGTCGTAATATCGCAGTTATATATCAACTTAGTCGTTAATGTAATTACGCGCGAGTGAATAGATTTATCTTTCTGTGTAAGAACATTTTGACGGGTGCAAATTTACATTTTTTCACCAACGTGACAAAATGTTTCACCTATATTTTACGGCTGCCTATACCTTATTATATATATTGGGCGCACGGCTGAAGAAACAAATGACAACATACTCCACCCCTCAAGCCCATACGCATATATAAATTAAACAGATGCCGTGCCCCCATCAGTCGGGAGCACGGCACCTGTTTTAGTTATCTGCCTGTTGCGCTATTTTTTTCGACCGAGCAGCTCAAGTGCTTTCTGTACGGCACTGCTGGTTTCGTTTATAATCTGGAAATACTGGTCCTGTTCCCACAGGTCACGGGCTACAAGGGCCTTCAGTTGCAGTCGCAGCATGGGAAGGGTGGCTTTTAGCTCGGCGGCGTCCTTTGACTCTATCTTGTCGCGGCGAGCCTGCGCTATGAGGCTGTCAGTCATAGCCTTTGGCACCTGAAAGCGGGCATTGAAGTCGGCAAACGTCGGATACTCACTGAGCAACCGCTTGCGCTGGCTGTCAACGTATTTCAGCGTGGCGTTGACGATGTAATTACGGCTGGCTATGCGGCGATGATATGGTGTGAGCTGGGCGGTGTCTAATGGCACGAAATAGTCGGGCATGATGCCACCTCCGCCATATACCGCACGGTGGCGGCGCAAGGTAAGATAGCGCAGCGAGTCAGCCAAGTGTATGCTGTCGGCGGTAAAGAACTCGCCGTGCTTGAATCGCTTCAGCAGGTCGGCGGCATAGTCTTTGGCGCCGCCCTTGACGTAAGGTTTCTGAATACAGCGCCCCGTAGGCGTGTAGTAGTGAGCCACGGTAAGGCGGATCATTGAACCGTCAGAAAACTCTATCGGGCGCTGAACCAGTCCCTTGCCGTAGGTGCGACGACCCACGACCTGCGCACGGTCTTGGTCTTGCAATGCGCCGGTGACTATCTCGGCAGCCGAGGCGGTGTATTCGTTGACAAGCACAACGACACGGCCCGAACGCAGTTTGCCACGGCCGTTGGCGGTGTAGTTGTGACGCGGCACACGTCGTCCCTGAGTGAATACTACGAGGTCGCCCTTGTCAAGGAACTGCTCGGCTATGTTCACAGCTGCTTGCAGATAGCCTCCGCCATTGTCTTGCAGGTCGAGCACAAGATCGTGCATGCCGTGGCGGCTTAGTGAATCTACGCACGCCATGAACTCATGGTAAGTGGTGGCACCGAAACTGCCTATGCGCACATAGCCTACGCCGGGGCGCAGCATATACGAGGCGTCGATGGTGTGAACGGGTATCTTGTCGCGCTTGACAGTAAAGTGCAGCACTTCGCTTACGCCTCGGCGCACAATGCCAAGCTCTGCCCGTGAGCCCTTTGGTCCACGCAGGCGGCGCATAATTTCCTCTTTCGACATCTTTACTCCGGCTATGGCGCTGTCGCCAACGCTGACTATGCGGTCGCCGGCAAGCAGACCCGCCTTTTCGGACGGCCCACCGTGAACGGTTTGTATTACCAGCAGGGTGTCTTCGACCATGTTGAACTGCACGCCGATGCCCTCGAACGAACCTTGCAGAGGCTCATTCATGGCACGCGTTTCCTTAGCCGTGGAGTAAGACGAATGGGGGTCGAGCTCGCGCAGCATACCACGAATGGCGTCCTCAACAAGGCGCTGCTCGTTGACGGTATCCACGTAAAGCTCTTCGATTGCCATTTCGGCGATTTGCAGTTTCTTTATAGGCTTGTCAACCTTTATCGAGAACTGAGCCGACGCTGACAGCGGCAGCAGCAGTGCGGCAAGCAAAAGCGATTTTCTTATAGCGTTCATAGAGTTTTGTATTCTATTGGTCCATTGCCTCGGGTCGGTCGTCCTCGACCACGAGGTTATCTATGATGAAATTCTGTCGCTCCATGGTGTTCTTGCCCATATAGTAAGCCAAGAGCTTCTGCACCTGGTCGTCCTTGTGCAGCGTCACCTGCTCAAGACGCATGTCAGGACCAATGAAGTGAGAGAATTCCTCAGGCGAGATTTCACCCAAACCTTTGAATCGGGTTATCTCAGGGTCGGGGCCCAGCTCGCTGAT
>CAZPNJ010000219.1:807-3651 GCA_964587765.1 uncultured Prevotella sp. | reverse complement strand
TCAAAACTCAACAATCAAAACTCTCAATTTGTATTAAGTCTGGGCGGTACTTAGTGGATTTTCGGGGTATTTAGGGCTAAAAAGAGGGGAAAAGCGGGCGGAGGGCGTTAGATTATTCAAGTAATGAAACGTTAAACGTTTGGAAATATTGTAAGTATAAATTAACGGCTATTTGTTGCTGACAAAAATGACAAAGTTGGCAAATGGGGTGTAATTTAACTGATTTTGTAAAACTGTTTCAATGACGCCAAGATGCATCTTTGCATAAATGTATATTTATGCGCTGCGTGAGTGGCGATGAAAGAGAGCAAAGGAAATGTTGCTCGCAAAATGGCGAAAATTGGCGTTAAACGGTGTTAACGTCATAAATAACAGTGTTTCAAGGGATTACGTGGACTGGGAAATAAAAACCACTGAAGTTACGCGCAGAAAACACTATACTTATTTTTAATTTCAGTTGACTTTAGATTTATTAACCGTGGTTTCCAACTATAACTTCAACGGTTTTCAACTATAAGTATAGGGGTGAATATATGTTAATTGGGGCTCAACTAAAAATAGTTGCGCCTATGAGTGTTCATAACCACGCCTATGGTTACAAATTGACCATTCTAACCCCTCAAATTTTCAAAATTTGAAATGTCCTCAGTTTTTACCTTGTATTGAATATGCAAATAAATATGCAACGAATTTTATTTACTAAAACAGCCCTTTGCCTATCATTGCGGCTATTTCGTCAGCCTCCTCTTCCTGTCGCTGACACAGGTAGGTGTTCAGCGTGGTCTCCTTTTTGTGGCCCGTCACTTTCATTATCTGTCGCAGCGTGAAGATGCGCCTGCCATCGCGACCTCGCGCCAGATACATATTGGTGGCAGCCGAGCGACGACCTGTGTGAGTGCTCACCAGCTCGTATTTCGGGCGCATCACAAATCCGCCTGCACTTCTGCGAAAATGTTTTAGCCCCATTCGTTCTTCCTCTAACTCTCGGGCAGTAATCTGCGTTTGCACTTTCTCGCATAACGATGGCACGCTTCGGCTCAGTCGTTTCAGTATGACCTTAATCTTTTGATTTACAACCGTTACCGATGGCGTGGGCAATTCGTAATCATACTTCTCCATTATTTTAATCAACTTTGGCGACAGACACGGAAAAACGTCTTCAATTCTTGTTTTCTGTTGCTTAATTTGGTAAACGATGTTGCCATTGGCAGTTTGTCGAAAGTTGTCGTGCGACAGTCTGATGACATCTGAGAATCTCTGTCCTGTGCAACATTCCGCAAGGAAAATGTCTCTCACTTTTGCCTCTGTGCCTTTAAGAGGCATTTTATACAATGCCATTATCTCTTTTCTCGTCAGATACACCTTAGCTTTGGCGTCGCCCTCCTCGCGCCTTACGCCATGAATGTTAGTCAATTTCACATTGCATACTCTTTGTTCATTATAATACTTGCACACCTGTCGCAAACACTTTATCTCCTTATTTATATACGAGGGCATCATACCTCTATTCTCCATGTATTCAATCATTCTGTCGCTGAACCCGTTGTCAATGTCAGCCCATGAGAACGGGCACTCCTTGTATATTCTGTCCATCAGATTGCCGAACACTATCCAGCAGTTAATCGTGGTCTGGCTATACCTAACCTTGTTGGAGCCCGCCATGTAAAACTTTCGTCCAGCCTTCATATCCTCCACATACTGGTGAATACAATCGATAATGCACCTGCGCTTTGCTTTGACATTTAAGATGTTAGTTACCCTGTTTCCGATTCTCTCAATAAATGCGCTCACACGTTGCGCATCATAAAAATTTTTCATGCTAAAATTGATTTAATTGCTAAAATTCTGTGTAAGTAACAAAATATTAGTTACCAAGCCAAACTAAAACTTCCAAAATTTTCATTTTTGTCGCTTTTGTCAGCCGTGTTAGGGCAATTTCAGCAAAAAATCATAACTTGTGTGCAAGCAACCACCAAATTTTATCTTTTATAGTAGATAAAACCTTCAAAATTCGTAATTTCATCTTCTATAAAAGATAAAAACATAAAAATTCCCGATTTTGTCTTCTATAAAAGATAAAAATTATATATTTGCAGCGTAATTAAATTATAAAGTGTATGGAAGCAATTGTGCGCAAAAGTTATCTCGACAAGATTGAGAAGTACATCGGCAAGGATACAATTATCATTCTGACAGGTCAGCGTCGCGCTGGCAAGAGTTGCATTTTGCGCCTTTTCAAAGATAAGGTAAGTCAAGCAGCAGAGTCAAACATCATTTTCATAGACAAAGAGAAACATGAGTTTGACCGAATTGAAACATATCAAGACCTGAACGCATATATTGACGAAAGGCGCGACCGTGCAAAGAAAAATTATATACTTGTAGATGAAATACAGGAAATTGAATCGTTTGAAAAAAGCGTGCGCAGTTACTATGAAGAGCCCGACGTAGAAATAGTTATAACCGGCTCTAACTCAAGTATGCTCAGCAGCGACTTAAGCAACAAGATAGGTGGGCGATATAAAGAGATATACGTTCAAACGCTTAGCTACAAGGAGTTTCTGCAATTCCATAAGTTGCAGGACTCTGACGATGCATTGGCAAAATACATACAGTTTGGCGGACTGCCAGGGTTGGTAAAGATGGGACTTGATGAATTAGACACCAGAGAGTACCAACAGGACGTTTACAACACCGTTATTTTGAAAGACGTCATCATGCGCTATCAGATACGCAATGTGCCATTCCTTGAAAATCTCGTGCGCTTCCTTGCCGCCAATGCCGGCAAAGTCATCTCTGCCAACAGCATAGCCAAATACATGAAGTCGCAGGGCGAGAGCATCA
>CAZPNJ010000219.1:0-753 GCA_964587765.1 uncultured Prevotella sp. | reverse complement strand
TGATAGCAACTACAAATACTATTTTGAAGACCACGGAATACGCAACGCACTTGTGGGCGGAACACGTGAGGGCGACATTGAAAAAGTAATCGAAAACATAATATACAACCACCTCGTCCGCCTCGGTTACGACGTTACCATCGGACAGTTACAAGTTGGCGAAATAGATTTTGTGTGCAACCGACCCGACGGCAAGAGGGCGTACGTGCAGGCATCGTACATCATTGCCGACCAGCACACCCACGAACGAGAGTTTGGCAATCTGCACGCCATAAAAGACAATTACCCAAAGTATGTCATATCAATGACCCCACTCGTTACCAAAACCGACGATGAAGGCGTTACCCACCTCGGATTGCGCGAATTCCTGAGAAATGGGTTGTAAATCACGATTATATATTAGAAGCAAGCAGCAAAGAAAAATTCCCCAATTTGCACAACATAAAATTGCGTTTGCAATGTTAAAAAAGATAAAATATCTATTATTTCTCTTGCTCGTTTATTATATACTCCCTATATTTGCCGTACAATACAGCGCACATAGTGCGAGTTCACTATACCGCGACCTACGCAACTAACTATTGCGAAACGGATGTAATAACAGAAAGTTTAACGCTTAAATAGACATTTAACAAAAAGCAAAACACTAAAAATCCCTTGGTCGGGAACAGAGCAGTCGCAATTACATTGAAACCGCAACTAAGTACCGCCCAGACTTAATACAAATTGAGAGTTTTGATTGTTGAGTTTTGA
>CAZPNJ010000218.1:0-3679 GCA_964587765.1 uncultured Prevotella sp. | reverse complement strand
TTGCCGATGGTTACTCCGCACTCTGTCGCAGCCTGTTCAATGAACGGTCTGTAGGCTATTGCGATAGAGCCAATGAAGTTGGCGCTGTTGTTGTGGTAGTCGTATTGACAAACGTTGCGCTTGAAGAACTGTCTGAAGCTGTCAACGAGCAGTCGCTTTACGCTCTCGTCGTTCTTATGCTTCTCAAGAAATGGCTGCAGCGACGCCAAGAAACGGTTGGGTAGGGGGCTGCGATACCCTCGGTCAATGAGGTCGGCGATGGTCAGCTTATGCTCGGCGAGAAACTGCTCACGCAAACCTGGTGTGAGTTGGTTTTTCATAAGGTCGCCCACCATGCGCTTGCCTAAATAAGCTCCGCTACCTTCATCGCCAAGGATAAAGCCCAGTGGCGACACGTTTTGCGCTATCAGCTTGCCATCATAGTAACATGAGTTTGAGCCTGTGCCTAATATGCAGGCTATGCCCGAAGTGCGCTGACACAGGGCGCGTGCAGCTCCCAGCATATCGCTCTCAACCTCTATCGTTGATGCGCTTTCAAAGCATTTTTTCAGTGCTGCCTTTACTGCCTTAATGCGCTCGCCTGCGCAGCCAGCACCATAGAAGAATATTCTCATAACAGGCTTTTGCAGTGCCTCGTCGGGTAGGTCGGTGCGTATCAGTTCGGTTATTTCTTCCTCTGACAGAAACACTGGGTTAATGCCTCTGGTCTTATACTCAATTATAATGTTACTGCCTTCAATGAAGGCCCAATCGGCTTTGGTTGAGCCGCTGTCCAAGATTATGTTCATAGTCTTATCGTTTTTATTAGTTATTATTTTAAGTTTATATTATGCCTTATTGTCTTATCTGTTATTGGTGCTGCTTGCCGGTATTACGTAATACGAGCGGCGTGGATTAGCGTCAAGTATCAGTTGGTCGGCTATGACGTTGTCGTCAACTGCCTTTATGCGCACTGTGTGACTGCTGTCAGCGCCATTCAACTTAACAGGAAACTTCAGTAGCACTTGCCCACGCAGCACGTTTGCCTTCCATTGCGGCGTGCGATCTTTCTGCTCTATGTCACGCTCTTGCCACTCGCCGCCGTCAATGCTCACCGCCACTCTTACGCCTTTGCCACAGTCAGAGTGGGTGGGCAGTAGAGCCACCGTCAGCAGGCACTCGCCATCGGCTTTAAGAGGTATGTCGTATTCCAGCACGCTGCCTTTGCCCATGCGCGTGGCACTAAGGCTGTGGCCAAGCATCTGAATAGACTCTGCTTTGCCCTGTTTGCGAGCGAAGCTTGATGCGTTCAGCGCTGCTGCCTGTGATTGTTCATAGTCACGGGCGTGACTGTCGTTAGTCATAGGCGTGATTGTTTTTAGTCTTGCCCACGACTGTGCAAGCTCGGTGCTGTCGGCGGTTACGTCAATCGGCAACTTAGGTGGCCAGAACACGTACAGGTCACGGGGCTGATAGGTCATTGAGCCACGCCAGCGCCCGCCGTCCATAGTGTTATTATAATAATGTGTAAGCGCTTTTATCTCGTTGTATGCTGCCTGGCTCGCCTCAGAGTAAAGCCTTACGAGCGAGTCTCTGGTCCACAGCGATTCGTCTGCTTGTCCGAGGTAAAGGCTGCGAGCCATTTGAGCGTTCAGCATCTTAGCCGCCATTGCTGACGCAGCGCGCACCCTGTATTCGATGTGCGAGAAGTAAGCGTCGCGCTTCTGTGGAGCAATGGTTTGGCGAATGGCCTGCACCTCGTCGCTTATGCGTTGGAAATCGGCAAGGTATCGTTGCAGTTCGCCCCCGAAAGCGGTGGGACTGAACTCGGTGTCGCGCACGTCAGAGCGTCCTCGTGGGTAAACGTTTCGGTCGAGCTCTACCTGCGACCAGCCCATAAACTCAGGCTTGCGAATGTCGCACAGGCGATAATACTCACACATTACGGGCAGCAGTCGTTTGCCAGCCTCTGCGCCAAACTCTCGGCAGAGCCAGCCGAGCAGATGCGCCTCTATTGAGTTGGCGCTTACGCACTGTTCGTTCCAAGCCATGTCAAGAAACAGCTCCATGTCGTACGATGCTGTCTTTATGTCGTGAACGTTAGCAATCCATTCCTGCCTTGCGCCAGTGTTGTAGGCGCGATTCATCTCAGTGTAGATTAGTCCCGGCTGAGTGGTACACAGCCACAGGTAATCGTGCGGTCTGCCCCAGTAGCTTAGGTGGTAATATATACCTGCGCCTCCGCTGCGCTTCTGTTGTTCAGGGCTGCTCAATCGGGTTATGTAGCCATAGTTGTCGTCGCACCACATAAGCGTTACGTCGTCGGGCACTTTCAGCCCGTTCTCCATTATCGTAAGCACCTCTTTATATGGCACAAACGCCTGTGGCACACGGCTCAGGTCTTTGTTTACGTATCGGCTCAGCAACTGGCGCTGGTCGTCAATGACACGTTGCAGCCATGTCACTTTCTCCTCCATGGTGTGAACGCCCTCCATTGAGCCGTCGTGAATGCCACGCATACCTATGGTGTAGATGTTCTGCTGCTTGGCGGTCTCTTTCAGTCGCTCTGCCCAGAAGTCTTTCACCTGAGCGCTGTTGGTTACATAGTTGTACTGACCACGCTGGCTATAGTCCCACTCACCAACGTTGTTGCGCATCAGTGCGTCGCAGTGCGATGTGCCCACGACTATGCCGCAACTGTCAGCCTCCGCCCTTGCTTTGGGCGTTTTGTAGAAGGCTATTGACGACTCGTGCATGGCTGGCCAGATGGTGTTTGCCCTTAGGCGGAGCAACAGCTCAAACACCTGTCGGTAGGTTTTATGGCCTATCATGCCTCGCGGATTGCCCGGCTCAAACGTTTGCCAGCTCCACGGTTGGAATGTCCAGTCCTCGTCGTTGATGAATATGCCACGATACTTAACGCTTGGCGTCTGCGTGGTCTGAAACTTGTCGTCTATCGTAAGGCTCTGGCGCTGCTGTTCACGATAGCCGTTCCACCACGTCCATGGCGAAACGCCCGCCAACCTTGAAAGCTCTAATATACCGTATGCTGTGCCACGAGCGTCAGCACTCACGATTACAATCCTTCCACTGCTGAGCACTTCTATGTGAAAGCCATCGGCTCTGCCAGCTACGCCCTCTGTGTTAACGCCCTGACTGCGAAGCCATTTGCGCACGCTGCTTGAAGCACAGTCTAACTGCACTATCTGTATCTTTCCGTCCTTGGCGGCTTGCGTTCGGCTGCCAACGATGCGGCTCATGTCGCCCGAAAACATCTTCAGCGCAGTGCTTACCACCAGTGCCGGCTTCTGCCTTAGCGTGTAAGTCACAGGCACGCCATGCTCAGCCCACACCATAGCCTTGGCATGGGCGACTGCTGAAAGTCCGAGCGAAATAGATAATAGTAGTAATCGTGCGGTCATATTAAAGCTCATTTGGGTGCGAAGTTATAAAATTATCCGTTAACAGCCAAATCTACGTCTGAATAAGCTCGAAATAAACCTGCGATATTCTTGGGCGGAAAGGGTGGCGCTTACGAAAAAAAGTGATACATTTGCCAACACATTATTATAATATACACTAAGCAGTCACAGATATGGACATAAAGCGAATAAACAAGTACCTGAAGGCGATAGCCGCCAACAACAGCCGTGAATGGTTTCATGAGCACAAGGCTGAGTACGATGCCTGCCGCAAGGAC
>CAZPNJ010000217.1:0-3684 GCA_964587765.1 uncultured Prevotella sp. | reverse complement strand
AACCGCCTGTTATTTACAAAGCATTCGGGAAAACTGGCACTTTAGGAGAATTGTGTAAAGAATATGGTGTTATTCAGGGAACAGTTGAATATAGGATGCGGCATAACGGAATGACAGTTGAAGAAGCGTTAATGGCGACTCCCAAAGCTGGAAGACCAAGAAAAAAGCACCCTGCCGACCGTCAAATCACGCAGAGTGCTAATACCGATTCCCAGAATTGAGAAGATGGGCTGGGATGGTATAATTATTTTATACCATCCCGATTCTGAATGTCAACAGATAACACAAATTTCTTGTATTAGTTTCTGCCGTGTGGTATAATAACAGCAAGAAATAACGGAGGTACAAACCATGTGGCACAGTGTAAAAGAAGAGGGCAATCCGACAAAGCCCAATACTTATTTTGTGACGACGGTAACGCCGGATGGAAACCGCTTTGTAGACGAAATGCTTTGGTGCGATTGGAGCTGGCAGTGGTTTGACGAGGAAGAACAGGACTGGGTTTATCTATGTGATGACGATGATGAGAAAGTCATAGCGTGGATGGCAGAGCCGGAAGCATATACAGGTGAATGAAAGAGCATGACTGCGTAAAGGTTGGTAGCCGAGGCGAATGTGACCCAATGCTAAACTGTGGGAGACTGTTATTCCCGCCGAGTGGACGGCGTTGCGGTTGTGCTCTTAGTAAACTGATCGGAGCAATGCGAATGAAGAACGATAGGAACTACAACACGATATTGCGTGAAGCTTTAGATCGGTACGATCACCGTGAGACGAACGGCGATAAGCTACGTAGTATGACCAATGAGCAGTTGGCGCGTTACCTGTGGATTGAGACTGACCGCATGACGCCGGAAGAATGGCTTGACTGGCTGAATGCTACATAATGGAGAGTGTGAATGAGCGACGAACTGAACGAGCTGATCGAGAGTACCCATGCTATGGCTGAGATGCTAAAGCTGAACTACGATAGCTTTGTGCAAGCGGGATTCAACCGCAGACAGGCTATGACATTGACGATTGAAGTGCTGAAAACGATGTACGTTGAGGATGGGGAAGAATGACAAGGTTTCGTGGCAAGCGCACATATGATGGCGAGTGGGTCTACGGCTACTATGTGCGGTATGGTGGCAAATGCTATATTTACACAGGAGAGGTCAACGAAGATGATTCTCCAAGGTTCTTCGAGGTATTGGATGACACCGTAAGCCAATATACAGGCTTGGTCGATAAAAACGGTGCCTACATCTTTGAAGGCGATATTGTTAGGTGCTTAATGCCGCCACGTGGTTTTGACGGCGGTGAAGATGTTTGGTATTATGCTGTTACCGAATACGGAGAATTTAACTGCTCGTGTTGCAACGGCGTATATGGGTGGACTTTTAAGGGCGACCACGATTTTTGCGATATACGTTGCTGCGATACACCTGATAGCGAGACCACCTATTTTAACGAAAAAGGGTACTGCTATATCTACGTTTGCGGCAACAAATGGGACAATCCCGGATTGCTCAATCCGTAAAAATTTTTCGGAAACAAAAAGCTGGCTACACATCGTAGTCAGCTTTAATTATACCAATCTTGATTACTCTGCGTTATATATTTATTGCAAAATCCCGCAAATCATGGTAAAATATATACAAATAGCAATCAAGGGGGCGTTGTTATCAGCGTATTAGAGCTTGTCGAACCGGCGTTTAAGCGTGATCTGTCAGATGCGAGTGCGCTGAGAGACGCTTTTGAGCTGCTGCGGCTGGTTGAGAGAATAGACTTCAACCTTGCCCACGAGAAGAACAAGCTTGTGTATAAGCTGTCCGGCAAGTACGCAAGAGAGCAAAACAGCAGTCAGATGTTCGATATCTACCAGGACGCTATGCTGTTTGAAGCACCGCATGACTTCGACTTCTTCATGTTGGCTTTAGAGAGGAACAGGCCACTGAAAGAACAGTTCTGGCGTCCGCGTAGGAAGAAGCTTATGCACATCTGCAAGGCGCTACAGGACTTGCACGATGATAAACTGGATGAATTGTTTTTGTCGCAGCCGCCGAGAACTGGGAAGACGGGTATACTGACATTTTATATTATTTTTGAAATGGCAAATGACCCGGAAAAAAGCAACTTGTATTGTTCTTTTTCAAGCAAACCCGTCAACACATTTTACACCGGTGTGTTAGAAGTCTTGCAAGACGATGTAACATACGACTTCAAAAGCATTTTTCCTGACATAAACGTTGCAGCAACAAACGCTATGGACGGCATTATTGATCTAAAGCGTAGGAAAAAATATCCATCATTTACCGGAAGACCTATTGGCGGCTCTCTGAATGGCTCTTGCGACTGCAACGGAATAGTCATCGGGGATGACTTGTGCGAGGGCATTGAGGAAGCTCTGTCGCCCGCAAGAATGGCGTCGTTGTGGACAAAGGTTGATAACAACCTTTTGACAAGAGCTAAGGAACAGGCAAAAAGAATTTTTTGCGCAACACGTTGGAGCCAGGGCGATCCCATAGGAATACGAATTGACTTGCTGGAAAATGAACCGCAATTCCAAACCACAAGATTCAAGGTAATAAACACGCCCGCGCTGGATGAAAACGATGAATCAAACTTCGATTATGATTTTGGCGTTGGGTTCACAACCGAATTTTACAAACAGCGCAGAGCATCATTTGAACGCAACTCAGATATTGCTTCGTGGCTTGCTCAATATCAAGGTCAGCCCATAGAGAGAAGTGGAGCTGTTTTTGACCCGGCAGAAATGCGTTATTATAACGGCGTTCTTCCAGAGGGAGAACCAGACCGCGTATTCATTGCGTGTGATAGTAGTTGGGGTGGCGGAGACTATGTAGCTGCCGCTGTCTGCTATCAGTACGGTGACGAATTATTTGTTCCTGATGTTGTGTATAAAAACTCCGACAAGACGGTAACGCAGCCCATGTTGGTCGGCATGATTGAGCGTTATAACGTGTCAGCAATAAAGATCGAAGGTACAAAAACAACTGCATCATACGGCGAAGAAGTCGATCGGCGATTAAAAGAAAAAAATATTCGCGTCAATGTACAAGTCAACACTTCCCACTGGACAACGCAAGGGAAACGTGACCGTATCATAGCGGCAGCACCGGAAATCCGTTCTCAAATGGTTTTTCTTAAAGATGGATTGCGCAGCAAGGAATATTCGGCGTTTATGCAGAATGTTTATAGTTTTACATTCATTATGGCGAAAAATGCCCACGATGACGCGCCGGACTGTCTAAGCATGTGTCTTGACTTTGCTTTTCTTGGTGTGAGCAAAGATGTAAAAATGAGTAGCCCATTCAGTCGATAAAAAACAGACTACCTTTTCGGCAGGCTGTTTTAATTATTCCCGTTTATTTTCGCTTACGTAGTCTTCCAAAATCTTAACCACAAGATTGTTAAAACTGCGGCGTTCCTCTTTTGCCATATCTTCTAATTCTGCTTTCAGTTCTTTCGGCAGCGTTAATTGAGTGCGCGTTTTACTTTCAGCGATTGCCACATAATCACCTCCACACCGATACAATACCATAACGCTGCCTTGCTGTCAAGAAAAAATCTATTTGTTGACGCAGTGTTGTGTTTGTGGTATAATAAAAAGCGGTAGAGAGGCCGTCGCAAAGTCATCTCTACCGCTGCGAAAACACTACCACCATCACAGTACATTAC
>CAZPNJ010000216.1:0-3696 GCA_964587765.1 uncultured Prevotella sp. | reverse complement strand
GGCTTCGACATCGCTGACTTCGGCTTCGACATCGAAGACCTGCCCCAGGTGACGTCCCCCGGTGCTGGTGGTAGCGGAACCGCTGACGGTGACGACCACGAAGGAACTGAAACGTCACGACTGAGTGATGTTAAGTTTGTAGATTGTTACTACACTCCGACTGAAAAGCCGGAAATTACTCTGAAGGATTGCATCGACTTAGATCTATTCAATAAGAAGGTGCAAGTGATTAAGGAAAGCAACCTATCGGATGAAATGAAGGCAGTCATGCAACTGCTTGCCTATCGCTTCATCAAGATAGACTTCGAGAACGTAGCCAACTATTACGCCTTCAACGCAAGCGAAGAAGAAAAGCGTATCATTGAGCGATTGCGCTGCGTGTTGGTTGATGGAGCAATAGACGGCTTCATGGAAGATCACATGCTGAGAGTTCACGAACACTTTAATTGATTGCGCTATGGTTGACATCTTTATTCCAAGTTACCACCGCCCGACCAACCTTATGACGTGCCACTACTTCCAAAGGATGGGCTACGACATGAGCAAGCTCACGGTGTTTATCGACAACGAGACAGACGATATTGCTGAATATCGGAAAGCCTGTGAGGAATACGGCTGCAACCTCTTCGTCTTTGATATGAGCGAAGCACGTAGGCGATATGACTACGTGCATCGCCCAGCAAAGAGCAGAAGAAGCGCAGGGCAAGCCCGTAACATGTTCCACGACTACGCCAAAGCGCACGGCATTGACTTCTTTTGTGTCATCGACGATGATACGAGCAACTACCAAGTGCGCGTGATGGGCTGGGACAACTACAGACGCACGGCAACCCTTGAAGACCTTTTGTGGATGTTTGAGGAAACGGAGCAGTATATGAGGCAAAGGCATATTGGAGTATTCGCGTGGAGTCAGACAGGCGATTTCTTCAACCCTTGCAACATTAACTGGTACAGAAAGAAGGTGATGAACACCACCTTTTATCTCCATCCGTACATCTACCGAGGTGAGCGTGGTTATGGCGACGATGACACAAGTCAGTTTGTCGGAATCCTCAATCAAGGTTTGTTCACGGGTTCCTACGGTGTAGGCTGCGTGTTATTGCAAGTACAGAGTGCAACACAGGCAGGAGGCTTGACAGACCTCTACAACGAAACAAAGTTGCTTTCCAAGGCTATTCTCTGCCCGATACAGTACCCAACAGGAGTACACGGAGAGAGGCAGATAATGAATGGCAACCGCTTACACCACAAAATCGACTATCGGTATTTAATGCCAAAAGTCTTAAAGGGCGACGGCACGGTTGACAATATCCCGTGGGACACCTACCCCGAAGACTGGCCATTTACGAACGAACCAAAGAGAATAAAACGCAGATGAAAAGAATCTTAGTGACAGGTGGAGCCGGTTTTATTGGCTCCCACCTTTGCGAGCGTCTGGTCAAGGAAGGCCACGACGTTATTTGTTTGGATAACTACTACAGCGGCAGCAAGGAAAACGTGTGGCACCTGATAGGGAAACCAAACTTTGAGCTTGTGCGCCACGATGTAGTAAACCCATACTTTGCCGAAGTGGACGAAATCTTCAACCTTGCTTGTCCTGCTTCGCCTATCTACTACCAGCGCGACCCGATACAGACAACCAAGACTTCAATGTTCGGAGCCTTCAATATGTTAGGGCTGGCACGCAGGACGAAAGCGAAGATATTACAGACAAGCACGTCGGAGGTGTACGGCGACCCAGGAGTTCACCCACAGCCGGAAACCTATTGGGGCAATGTAAACCCCATAGGCGAGCGTTCTTGCTACGATGAAGGTAAGAGAGTTGCCGAGACCCTGTTCTTCGATTACAACCGATTACACGGTGTCAGGGCGAAGGTCATCCGTATCTTCAACACCTACGGGCCACGAATGAACGCTAACGATGGGCGAGTAGTCAGCAACTTTGTTGTGCAAGCCCTGAGAGGTGAGGACATCACCATCTACGGCGACGGACAGCAGACAAGATCCTTTCAATACGTCACGGACTTAATAGAAGGAATGCTCCGAATGATGGGAACGTCCGACGAAGTGGTTGGCCCCGTGAACATTGGAAACCCTGGGGAGTTCACGATGCTTGAATTGGCTGAGAAGGTTCTGCTAAAGGTAGGCGGCAAGAGCAAGCTGGTGTTCCGACCTCTACCCTCAGACGACCCCAAGATGCGCCGCCCAGACATCACGAAGGCGAAGGAGTTGCTGAAATGGGAGCCTAAAGTCAGTTTGGACGATGGTTTGGATGAAATAATCGCTTATTTTAGGGCAAAACTCTCGCTTTGAGCGATAAATTGCTTAAAATTGCTTAAATTGTTGGGGGCAACCGCTTATGGTTTGAAAAAGAATTGCTACTTTTGCAATGTCAAATCAAAGTGCAGCCCCCACTAAATAGGGCAACCGAGTAATAATATATCAGCAGAGAGTTGGGTAAGCGCGAGCCCCCACGGTAACAAAGCACTTTGAACCGGACAGCTCTCTGCTGAATCTTTTTAATGTCAAATACAAAGTGAATATGAAACAGAAAAGTATTAAAGACCTCTACAGTGAAATCCTACTCAGGACAATGGTAGAGAACGGCATCAAGACTATCTACTTTATTGGTGGTGACTTTGCCAAGCATTTCGACCGTATCGAACAGGAGAACGGAAAGATGAAGGTGTACGTCAAAGGTTTGCAAGGTTCTTTCGAGAAACCGCTGCTTCACTTTACTGTTGACTATGCCAAGTTGCTGGCGGTGATTGAGCAGGAGTTCTTTCTGCACATCCGCAGTTCTCAGACAGAAGACGCACAAGTGATATTTACAAGATAAATTGTTTAACGTCAAATCAAAGTGAATTATGGGCGAGTACGCAAAAAGAAAGATTGATGGTGCAGAAGTTAAGATTGGCACCTGTGAGAGTATGTATTATCTTCGTTACGAACAGCGCAACGAAGTGGTTTATAACTTCCAGCCTAACAAGGGCAAGCACACCGAATGGCTGTGGCGCATACCAGTTCCTTTTGAGGACAATATGCTGCCCGGTGATTACGAGTACGGCGGTCTGCTGAAGGATGGTTACATTCCTTACCTGCTAAAACTGAAGCAGCCGACGGGCGACTTTGAGAAGTTCTTGGTTGACAACCCTGGCACCTGTCAGCAGGTGGTTGAGAAGCTGGGCCTGGTAATCAATCTGCCGTGTGATCAGGGTGACGCACTACCAAAGGCCGAGGCCTTCAAGTTCTTCTGGAAAGGTAAGCGCGACGCGCTGCACCTTTGCTTCCTGACCGACTACGAAAAGGAGTTGCGGGTGGGCATCAAGTGTAATGCTTGCGGCAAGATGTGGTCGTGTGACTTCATGGAGATTGAGCCTTACATCGTTTCGCTGTGGATGAAGTTGCGCCTGCTACATCAATGCACAGAGTATTGGGCAGAACACAACGAAGAGCCTTGCCGTTACACAGTCATCGACAAAGACAAGGATGATAAGCCAATGGAGATTTGCAACCTTTCAGGCGGTAAGCACGAATGGCAGGTTGACGTAAACGACGAGACGGTAAAGGTTGGAACCTGGGCAGAATGTCGTGACGAGTTTATCAGCCGACTAAAGATTGCGGATCCTAACGTATCATACAATAGTGAAGATTGGGATTATCTGCACGAGAATCGGGAAATGTATGAACGTTACA
>CAZPNJ010000215.1:0-3705 GCA_964587765.1 uncultured Prevotella sp. | reverse complement strand
TGGGATGAGCGCTTCGCCGTATGCGGACTAATCTTCTGCGTGGCAGGTCTTGGTATGGCTCCTCTATGGGTAAGCAACCTTATCAGCCACGATGTAGCTCAAATTATCGCAATGATAGTTCCTTAACGTTATAATACAAAGAAAGATGAATTACAGTCAAGTATTAAATATGGTGCCAGAGTGCACCCTGACACTCGTCCTCGTAATAACGTTCCTTGCCGACTTCTTTACGGCTGACCATAAGGAGCGCCGCTGGTTCAACCCATTGGTTTGCCTGCTTATGTTGGCTCACTTGCTCGTTAACGTTCAGCCTACAGAGCCAGTTACCGTGTTTGGCGGAATGTATCAGACAGACGCTTCTATCGGCGTCGTCAAAACCATTCTCGCATTGGGTACACTTATTGTTCTGATACAGAGCCGTGAGTGGATGAGCCGCCCCGACACACGCATAAAAGAAGGCGAGTTCTATACTCTTGTAGTAAGCACCCTGTTGGGTATGAACATGATGGTCAGCTCAGCTAACTTCCTTATGTTCTACCTTGGTCTTGAGATGGCAAGCGTGCCAATGGCATGTCTCGTCGGCCTTGACAAGTATCGCCACAATTCAGCCGAGGCAGCAGCCAAGTTTATCCTCACCGCAACATTCTCAAGCGGAGTTATGCTCTTTGGTCTGTCATTCCTCTATGGCGCAACGGGTTCACTATATTTCAACGACCTTTTAGCGACACTCACTAAAGCATTTGCAAATTCAGAGAATGCTTTCTCTGCAGGCAACTCAATGTTTGTGCTGGGTTTGGTGTTCTTCTTCAGTGGCTTAGGTTTCAAGATTTCACTTGTACCATTCCATTTCTGGACCGCTGACACCTATCAAGGTGCGCCAACCACCGTTACGGGCTACCTAAGCGTAGTCAGCAAAGGTGCTGCAGCGTTCACGCTGATGTTGCTTTTGATGAAGGTTTTCCAACCTATGTTCGTTTACTGGCAGTATATGCTCGACATAGTAGTAGTGTTGTCAATCACCATTGCCAACCTGTTTGCCATTCGTCAGAGCGACATTAAGCGCTTCATGGCATTCAGTTCAATCTCACAGGCAGGATATATTATGTTGTCTGTTATAGGCAACTCTGCCGCAGGCGTAGCAGCACTTAGCTACTACGTACTCATATACGTTGTTGCCAACATGGCGGTATTCACCATCATCAGCACTATAGAGGAGCATAATAACGGTCGCACTGACATTGACTCTTACAACGGTCTTTACAAGACGAATCCTAAGATTGCCTTCCTTATGACACTTGCCCTATTCTCACTCGGTGGTATTCCACCATTTGCAGGTATGTTCAGCAAGTTCTTCGTGTTCATGTCTTCTATGGAGCAAGGCAGCGATTCTATTGTTGGCACTGCTGCTTACATAACAGTATTCGTAGCATTGGTTAACACTGTAGTGAGCCTTTACTACTATCTGATTATCGTTAAGGCTATGTTCATAAAGCCAGCCGATGCTCCAGTAAAGACTTTCCAGAGTACACTCAGCACAAAGTTGGCTCTTGCACTCTGCACGGCAGGCATAATTTTGTTTGGCGTTTGCTCTCCAGTATATACTTGGATTAGCGATGCCGCACAATCATTTTTAGCATCTATGTAAAGCGCTGATTGTAATAATACAACGCATATCAAATTGTAACGGCGAGGCATTCTCTTGGGAGTGTCTCGCTGTTTCATTTGAAATATCTCCGCATATAAACAGTGAATTTTTGCGAACTCAGTTTTATTATTGTTTGTAAAAAAAATGAAGACATGGCGCAAAGTTCGCCTTTTTCTTCGTAACTTTACGGCGGCGAAATGTATGTATAGCAATCAACACGATGGCAAAATGCACCCTAAACATGCGCCACACTACAACGCGAAAACAAAAAAACAACTATATAAATGCACTTCAAATGGAAATACGACCAACCTACACCTGAAGAAAGTGCGGCGCAACAAGAACTTGCGCAAAAGCTGAAAATCAGCCCAGTATTGGCAAGGCTGTTGATGAAGCGTGGCATAACCACAGAATCTGCGGCTAAGCGCTTTTTCAAGCCACAATTGTCTGAGCTGATAGATCCTTTTCTCTTGAAGGATATGGACATTGCAGTCGATCGCCTCAACGATGCAATGGGCAGAAAAGAGCGCATAATGGTGTATGGCGACTACGACGTAGATGGATGTACGGCGGTAGCTTTGGTATTCAAGTTTCTGAGGCAATTCTACTCTAACATAGACTACTACATACCCGACCGTTACGATGAAGGGTATGGGGTAAGCCACAAAGGAATTGACTATGCTAAACAAACTGGCGTAAGCCTGATTATAATCCTTGACTGCGGTATCAAAGCCATTGAAGAAATAGCTTACGCCAAAGAGCAAGGCATTGACTTCATTATCTGCGACCATCACGTACCCGACGACACATTGCCGCCAGCTGTTGCTGTAATCAACCCCAAGCGACAAGATGACACTTACCCATTCAAACATCTGTGCGGGTGTGGCGTGGGCTTTAAGTTTATGCAGGCATTTGCCAAAAACAATGGCATACCTGCCACACAACTCATGCCCCTACTCGACTTCTGTGCTGTAAGCATTGCTGCTGACATCGTACCTGTTGAGGGTGAGAACCGCATACTTGCCTTTCACGGGCTAAAGCAACTTAACCAGAACCCTAACGTCGGACTGAAGGCTATAATCGACATCTGTGGACTGCAGGGCCGCACACTCTCAATGAGCGACATCGTCTTCAAGATTGGTCCACGCATTAACGCTTCAGGTCGAATTGAGAACGGTAAGGAGTCGGTAGAGCTGCTTGTTGAGAACGACTTTTCAAAAGCTCTTTCTTTGGCTAAGAAGATAAATACCTACAACGAGCAGCGCAAAGACATAGACAAACAGATGACCGAAGAGGCCAACGTCATCGTTGAAAAAATAGAAAGTCAAGAACACCACTCTTCAATAGTGCTATATGACGAGAACTGGAAGAAGGGTGTTATAGGCATTGTGGCATCGCGCCTCACCGAAATATACATACGACCAACCGTGGTGTTCACCCGCGATGGTGACCTTGCCACAGGTTCGGCGCGTAGCGTAGCAGGCTTTGACGTTTACGCAGCTATCAAAAGTTGCCGCGATTTGCTGCTCAACTTTGGCGGACACACATACGCTGCAGGTCTGACACTGCGTTGGAAAGATATTAAAGCCTTTAAGGAAAGATTCCAACAATACGTCGATGCGCATATTCAGCCAGAGCAGATAGAACCCACACTCGACATTGACGCTGTGCTTGACTTCAAAGACATTACAAAGAAACTTAATAACGACCTGAAGAAGTTTGCACCATTTGGACCGTCAAACCCCAAACCAATGTTTGCTACAATGGGCGTTTTTGACTATGGCACAAGCAAGGTTGTAGGTCGTGAACAAGAGCATATCAAACTTGAGCTCGTTGACTCAAACTCAATCACCGTTATGAACGGTATTGCATTCGGACAGAGTGCTGTGGCTAAATACATTAAGTCGAAGCGCTCGTTTGACATAGCCTACAACATTCAAGAAAACGTATTCAAGCACGGGGCTATTCAACTGCAAATAGAGGACATAAAAATAAGATGAGCGTCTATAGAGACATTCTAAAGAAATATTGGGGCTATGACGACTTTCGTGGCATTCAGT
>CAZPNJ010000214.1:0-3724 GCA_964587765.1 uncultured Prevotella sp. | reverse complement strand
TAAACATTCCGCGCGAGGCTTAATATGCTATTGATGAAAGCTTCACTTTTTATACGAATAGATATAGAACTTTGGACGTCAACGTGTTAACGGCGTTTAAGGGAGGTAGAAATGTATGCCACAGGCAAATATAGATAGCAAACAAGTTCAGTGGTTTGTAATGCACGGACACAATAAAACCGATGCGAAAATAGCCGATGAACTTAAACTGAAAGGATTCGATTTCTTCCAACCCAGCATTTATAAAATCAAGTCAAATACTGAGGGTGGCAAGAAAAAAGAGCTTATAAATCCACTGAAAGGCTATTTCTTCGTTCATGATTCGTATGAGCATTTGCAGCAGTTTGTTACTACATCGGGCGTAAAGTTGCGCTTTTCGCTGAATGTATGTAATGGCAACAGAAACGAACCTTTGATAGTGAAAGACAGAGATATGCAGAACTTTATGCTTGTGGCTTCTGCATACGATGAACACACTGAGTATATAGACCCTTATGAAGTGAACCTCAAAAAAGGTCAGCATGTACGCATCATCGGTGGAAAGTTCGATGGCTATGTCGGCACGTATATGCAAGTGCGCAGAGGACAATCTCGACGAATAGTTGTGCAAATTCAAGGCCTTGTTTGCATCACTGCGCTGGTTGACCCTTCCTACATTGAAATTCTTGATTAAATCATAAATAAAACTCACTAACTATGAAGAAGATTATGCTTTTAGGCTCTGGCGAGCTTGGTAAAGAATTCACTATCGCTGCAAAACGTGCAGGTCAATATGTTATTGCATGTGACAAATACGCTAATGCGCCAGCAATGCAAGTGGCTGACACTTTCGAAGTGTTTGATATGCTTGATGGCGACGCAATGACTGAAGTGGTAAAGAAGCATAATCCAGACATCATAGTGCCTGAGATTGAGGCTATACGCACTGAGCGCCTTTATGATTTTGAACGTGAGGGCATTCATGTCGTTCCTTCTGCACGAGCAGTCAACTTCACGATGAATCGTAAAGCTATTCGTGACCTTGCTGCAAAGGAACTTGGACTGAAGACTGCTCGATATCATTACGCCAAAACTCTTGAAGAGTTCAATGCAGCAGTTAAAGACATTGGTTTCCCATGTGTCGTAAAGCCTCTTATGAGTAGCTCTGGTCATGGTCAGAGCGTCGTCCGTAGCGAGGCTGACATGCAAACTGCCTTTGATAATGCTATGGAGGGCGCCAGAGGTGATGTTAAGGAAATCATCGTTGAGGAGTTTATTCATTTCGTTTCAGAGTTTACACTGCTTACAGTTACTCAGAAGTCGGGCAAAACACTGTTCTGTCCTCCAATAGGTCATGTTCAGGTTGGTGGCGACTATCATGAAAGTTGGCAGCCATATTCAATTTCTGAAGCTGCACTAAGAAAAGCCGAGGCTATGGCTGACAAGGTAACGGCAGCCTTGACAGGTGCTGGCATCTGGGGTGTTGAATTCTTCCTTTGCGAAGGTGACGAGGTTTATTTCTCTGAACTTAGCCCACGCCCACATGATACTGGTATGGTAACACTTGCCCACACAACCAATCTTAGTGAGTTTGAACTTCATTTCCGTGCAGTGATGGGTTGGTGTATTCCTGCCATTCATCTTGAACATGCAGGTGCAAGTGCTGTTGTTCTTGCTCCAACAAAGGGTTGGCAACCTTCAGACGACAAAATCGCAGATGTATTGAACGAAGATAAAACTCGTGTTCGCATCTTTGGCAAAGAGGCTACTCGCGCAGGTCGTCGCATGGGTGTTGTCCTCACCTTTGGCGATGCTACCGATGACACTACGCCTCTTCGTGACAGGGCCAAGCGCCTTGCCCAGCATATTATGGAGTAATATTCATAGAAATCTATGAGTCTCAAGAAATATTGTGTTTTATTAGTTGCTATATTGCTTGTGCCAATATTGGCGCAGGCAGAAAGCACTATGGATACAATTACAATAGATTTCTCAAAATATAAAAATGACGTTCAGCCACTTGCAGACACTACAATAAACAGAATCACGTTTAGTTCTCCCAATAAGGGTGGTGTTTATAAATCAGATGGTACATTTCATTTAAGTGGTAGAGACTCTATAACAGTTTTAGGAAATGGAGTCAAAATATTGAAGATAAGTTTTGGTAATAAAAGCGGGAAGATATTTCGTGCTTTAATTTCCGATGTTGGCTCTTATTCTAATATGGTTTGGACAGGCTCTGCATCTGATATTGTTTTTACTAATAGTACGGGTAATATGTCTTATATTGCCTCCATTACAGTAATATATGAGATAACAGAAACTCTTCCTGCAACTCCAACCATTACTCCCAATGGTGGCAATGTCCATGGCAATGAACCAATATCGCTTTCGTCAGATGATGATGCTACGATATATTACACCCTTGATGGAACTGTTCCAACAGCCCAAAGTATGCGATATTCTGCCCAAATCACATTAACTAAGTCTTCAACGGTTAAGGCGATAGCCATTCGCAATGGTGCAAGAAGTGCTGTGGCAACAGCCTCTTTCAATGCTGTTTCGTACGCTTCAAAGCCAGTCATTACTGTTGATAAGAAATATAATGTTTCAATTACTGCCAATGGTGCAGATAATATATATTATACCACAAATGGCAAACAGCCATCAGACACTTCTTTAATATATACCAAACCATTTCGTACGCTAAAAGACATAAATGTCAGTGCTACCTCCGTTGATGAATATGGAGTGCTGTCAGACACCTGTCTCAGCGTAATAGATTATATATACAAAGGAGAAACTGACGAAAGCATTGCCATTGGCAATATCCTTAGTGAGACCTTTGATAGTTGCGACACCAATGGTGGTAATGATGGAGACTTCTCTGGTGTTTCAAATTTTAGTGCACCTGTTTTTGACAATAGTGGTTGGGAAAGGTCTTCTTTCTACAAATCAAACTATTGCGCAAAGGGTGGTACGGCAACAGATTTATCATATCTTATAACTCCAACATTAACAAAACTCTCTGGCGATGCCATGATTGTTTATCGTGCAGCCAGTTGGGCAAACGAAACTACCACGCTCTACTTTGAAGTTTATGCAGGTGAGGGAACACTAAGCAAGGGAAGCCAGCAACTGAAAAGAGCAGAGTTCATCACTGACACATTATTTGTATATGGTGGCAATTCAGAAACGCGAATAAAGATATATACCCAATCAGTAGATCAGCGTTTCTTCATTGATGATATAAATATCAGTTCAACCCACTCAAAACTAACAGTTTCAAGTGCTGGCTTTGCTACATATAGTGGCTGGCACGACCTTGATATAGCTGCCGATGCACCAATAAATGCCTACACAGCAAGCATCAACTCTGGAGTCGTTACATTCAGCAAATGTAATCAGATAAAGGCAGGCGAGGGCTATCTTCTAAGAAGTGTGTCAGAGGGAGCAGCGCAATATGAAGCACCATTCAGTACTTTGCCAGTAGCACCTGTCGCAAACAATGCGCTGAAGGCATGTCTTGACACTACAATAATCGATGCTTCCGACAATGCTTACGTCTTACAATATCGAAATAACGACGTAAACTTCTTCAGAGTATCAAACAACATCACAATCCCTGCAGGCAGAGCGTGGCTCTTTTCAGACGCAAGCAACGCCAAACTAAAAGTCGTATTCAACGATGTCACTCCAACAAAAATAACATCGTACCCCACCACAGAAATCTCATCGTCAAACA
>CAZPNJ010000213.1:0-3772 GCA_964587765.1 uncultured Prevotella sp. | reverse complement strand
ACCGGGCGATTGGCTTGTATCAACGCTTTAGCAGTAAAAGTGTTGGTAGAAGCGTCGTATTTTGTAACGGTAAAATTGAAGTTGCAAGGTATGCGTTCGTTTTGCTGAAACTTCAGCGAAGTCCAAGCGTGGTCGTTAAGATATTGCGTGAGTTTTTCTTCAAGACTTTCAAACACACTCGCATCTGTGCCCTGCACCTGCTGGTGAGTAACCTTAACTGTTGCCTTTAGTTCTTGGGCATTAGCTTGCAAAGAACATACAAGCCAAGCGAAAAGAATTATATGACGCAGATACAACTTCATAGCCATAACCTATTATAAAATAGACTGCAAACGGTCAATTATGTCAATGGCAACCAAACGTTTGGGTTTCTGCTCATACTGTTGCTCGCCACTCGGTGATATAATTGAGATTTTGTTTTCATCAGTACCAAAGCAAGTACCCTTATTCCTCAAACTATTAAGAACGATGAAATCAAAATTCTTTTTCGTTAGCTTTGACTGAGCGTTAGACTGCTCGTTATCTGTTTCCAATGCGAAACCAACGAGTCGTTGTTTTGCCGTTTTTATTTGTCCGAGTGAGGCAGCAATGTCTTTGTTAGGCTTTAGCGAAAGTACAAAGTCTTCACCCTTGCGCTTGATTTTCTCAGTTGCTACATCTTTGGGCGAGAAGTCTGCCACAGCGGCACAGAGTATTGCAGCGTCCACCTGCTGAAACTCAGTCATGGCGGCAGAATACATCTGCTCACAACTCTCTACATCGATGCGGCGTATCCGCTTAGAGCAGTTCATATTAACTGGTCCTGCTATAAGAGTTACATCAGCACCTCGCCAAGCGCACTCTTCAGCAAGGGCAAAGCCCATCTTTCCGCTTGAATAGTTGCCTATGAAACGCACTGGGTCAATCTTTTCGTAAGTAGGGCCTGCGGTTATCATAATCTTTTTGCCCTGCAGCGACGTCTGCGAATGACTGGGAGCAAAGAAGCGGTCGAGCATATCAACAATGACCGAAGGCTCTTCCATGCGACCCTTGCCCTCAAGGCCGCTGGCAAGGAAACCGCTAGCAGGCTCTATTATATGATTGCCATAAGACTGGAGTGTGTGAAGATTGTCTTGAGTAGAAGGGTGAGCGTACATGTCAAGGTCCATAGCTGGCGCAATGAACACAGGCGCTTTCATAGAAAGATAAGTGGTTATAAGCATATTGTCAGCAATGCCACCAGCCATTTTACCAAGAGTGCTGGCAGTACATGGCGCAATAAGCATTGCGTCAGCCCATAGCCCAAGGTCAACATGAGAATGCCATGTGCCATCGCGCTGGGCAAAGAAATCACTTATAACAGGCTTATGAGTGAGAGCAGACAGCGTAACAGGAGTAATAAATTCCTTACCGGCAGGAGTGATAACAACCTGCACTTCTGCCCCACGCTTTATTAGTTCTCTAATTATAAGGCAAGACTTGTAAGCGGCAATGCTGCCAGTGATGCCTAAAACAATCTTCTTTCCTTTCAGCATTATGAATTCATTTGTTTGCTTAACTCACGCATACGAATACGGGTAAAGGCTTGCTTTGTATCGTTGGTGAAGTCGCTGCGTTGTATCCAATCATAGTAGCCAAGGTCGCGACGCAGCACATCAGCTACAGCCTTACCTTTATATTTGCCGAAGTTAATAACTTCCTGCATATATGGTTCACCCTTAGAGTTTTTGATTGGAACATTATTTTTATCAACCATTGGCTTCATTACGATGCGACCAGCAAAGTCAACATTATCGTTCATCTTTGAAAATTCGGCAAGTTTGTCCATGTCGTTCTCAAGATGACGCTCTTCATCTGGCTGTGTTTCGGGGTTATATCTGTCAAGTTCGCCTTGAAGCACTCGGTAAGTAGCCTCAGTGTCTTGGTCGGCACGATGAGCCTCAAAATCGTCTTCCATCTTTCTGCCACAATAGAACTCGTAAGCGGCGGCAAGATTACGCTTCTCCATACGGTGGAAAATGCTTTGAGCATCAATAAGGCGACACTTACGGAAATCAAAATCTATCCCTGCGCGATAGAACTCTTCTGCCAACATTGGCACATCGAAATGATTAGAGTTATAACCTGCAAAGTCACAACCCGTAAACTCTTTCTTTAGTTCTTCAGAAATATCAGCAAACGCTGGCGATTCACTTACGTCGGCATCAGATATGCCAGTAAGCAAAGTTACCTCTTTAGGAATAGGAATGGTTGGATTGATGAGTTTATTAACTCGTACCTCTTTACCGTCAGGGAACACCTTAATGTAAGAGATTTGTATTATTCTGTCATTAACAAGATCAAGCCCCGTAGTCTCCAAATCGAAGACTATCAGGGGCTTTTTAAGATTTAATTTCATAAAGTGCAGATTAATAATTCAGCAACATTGGCATGAGCAACATCAGAACATCTTCGTTTTCTGGCTGCTCTGTAGGAACAATAATGCCAGCACGACTTGGGTCGGCAAGCTGAATTGTTATTTCATCACCATCAAGGTTGTTAAGTATTTCAATTAAAGAACTACCTTTGAAACCAATACTCATTGGCTGAGCATTGTATTCGCAGTTGACGTCTTCACTTGCGCTGGTATTGAAATCAATGTCTTCAGAACGAAGTCCTAACTTGCCCTTTTCAATATCAAAGCGAATAAGTTCGCTGCTTTCGCTTGCAAATGGCATAACACGGCGAAGGGCACTAATAAGTGCCTGACGGTCAACTCTAATTTCGTTAGGATTGTTTGTAGGAATTACTGAATCGTAATTTGGATATTTGCCCTCAATCAAACGGCAGCTCAACATACCTTTACCGAAATGCACCTCAGCATTGTTTGTGTTGAACTTTATCTCTACGATGCTGTCGTCCTTAGCCAACACATTCTTCAAGAGAGCGGCAGGCTTCTTTGGCAATATGAAAGAAGCCGGGGTGGCTGTTTGAATATTTACGTTCTTGTTGCGAACAAGTTTATGTCCATCACTGGCAACAATAGCCAAAGCATCTTCGCGAAGGTCGAAATAAATACCATTCATTACAGGGCGAAGTTCGTCTTGTGCCGTTGCAAAGAGTGTGCGTGTGAGGTTCTCTACCAACAGAGCTGAGCTCATAGTAAACTTTACTACGTTTTCGCCTATGCTTTGTGCTATAGGATATACATCGGCACTCTGTGAAGAGACATTATAAACACCATTCAGATATGTAACCTTAACAGCCTTCGTTTCGGTGTTAACGTCAAAAGAGAGAGGTTGTTCAGGAAGCTCCTTAACAGCATTAAGAATTGTGTTGCTGGTGATGCAGAATTTACCATCTGCGTCTTCCTCAGCAACATCAACGACAGACTTCATTGTGTTTTCGCCATCGCTTGCTGTTACTATGAGCTGATTATTACGCACTTCCATAAGGAAGCAATCAAGAATAGCAAGAGAGTTCTTGCTGTTAATTACCTTAGCCAATGCTTGTAGGCGGCTATTCAGGTCAGTACTTGAGATAGTAAATTTCATTAGTATTTAATTTTGTTTTTATCTATTATACATTGGCACAAAGTTACGTAAATTAGAACAAACAAAAAAAAATAAAGCCCATTATTTTCTTTTTAGAAACTATTTTAGTAACTTCGCACACAAAATTATTTAAAACTAAGAATTAAAAAATGGAATTACAAGGAAGAGTTATCGCACAAACCGAACCAAGAACGGGTGAATCTGCTCGTGGTACTTGGAAGGCACAGGATTTCGTAATTGAAACTCTCGGAGATTTCCCA
>CAZPNJ010000212.1:0-3792 GCA_964587765.1 uncultured Prevotella sp. | reverse complement strand
ATGTGCAACTTTTTAAGCATAAATATTTTGCAAATTTAATTCATCCAACAGGTATATTTTAATATCTTCCATTGTAATAATGAATCTATCCTAAATACTCGTTGTCTTTTACCAGCACTTTCTCTATCTTGCCGACATACATTGTGTGGAAGTCACGCTGAGGATAATTCTTGTCGATAGTGTCTTGATAGAGAAAACTATCTTCTTTAAGCTCTTGGGCAAAGAGTTTCTTGCAGACTAATACAAGTTTCGCCTCTTTGAAATATACACTGTCATCAGCAAAGACGGGAGTCAGTCCAGACTTGGCAATCTTGTCCTCGTCACGACCAGAGACCGAACCGAGATAAGCCATCTGTTTCTTGAACGACTTATCCATGATGCAGAGGGTGAAATATGGCTCTTCGTCAACGAACTTCTTAGTGTATCGTGACGGACGCAGATAAATCACTGCAGTAGGGTCGTTGTGTCCCCACAGGCATCCAAGATGTCCCCAAGAGGCAGTCATCGTGTTACAAGACTGTTCATTTCCGGCAGTCACCAGCATCCATTCATCGCCAATGAGGCGGAACGGATTGAATTGCATTTCTTTGTAGTTAATTTCTATCATATACCCTTTTATATTTTTGCTCTTTTCTCCGTGCCGTTATGCAATTCCTAACAGTTCAATTTCAAATATCAGTGTGGAGCCTCCAGGGATTTCCGGCTGTGAGAACTTTCCGTAGCCCATTTCGGCAGGGATATAGACTTCCCATTTGTCGCCGATGTGCATCTGCTGCATGGCGATAATCCAGCCCTCAATGAGGTCGCAAAGTCTGCAAGCCAACGGCACACCGCCACGACTGCTGTCAAACGTCTTGCCGTTGATGGTCTTGCCTGTGTAGTGAGCCGTTACGATGCTTCTGGCAGTTGGTTTTGCACTCTGAGCATCGCCCTCAGTCAGCACCTTATAATAAATTCCCTTTGGAAGATCCTTTACGCCTTCCTCTTTGGCTTTCGCCGTCAGCCAATCCTTGTTAGCCTGTATGTATTCTCGTTTTGCCATTATAATGTTTCTCTTATCTTTTTCGGAAGTTTACTAACCACAAGGCGATACGATGCCTGTATCTGTTCCTTAACGAAGTCATCGTTTAGTTGCTCAAGATAGAGGTCGCTCCAATGGGTTTTGTTCATGTGATAGGCAGGTGTCACGCCTTCAAATTGTTCTCTCAGTTCAGTTGCCACCTCTGGTGGTAACTTTACAGCCACACGAGGGGTAGGGGCGTCCAACTGCATCAGCAAGAACCATTTGCCTTCAATTCGCCAAGAAATCCATTCTTCAGCGAACAAATCTTCAGTTACTCGCTCATTCAATGAGAGTGCATATTGTCTTACGTCTTCGATATTCATTTTTTGCAAATAAAATATGACTATTTGTGGTTTCTTATTTTATCTGGCTGATTTGTCTGGCTCTATGTGTATGCTGATGTGGGTCTTTTTGCCGTATTTCGCATGTAGCTTGTCCTCGATATGAGTGGCTATTTCGTGGGCATCATAAACGCTCATTTGCGGATTAACAACGATGTGTGCCTCAATGATGTAGGCTATACCGTTTTTGCGAGTTTTCAGGTCGTGAATGTTTCTGACACCCTCCACCGAGCAGGCTGTCTGCTTGATTTCTTCCTCGACATCTTCTGGCAGTGAGGCTTCCATCAGTTCTGATAGTGCCGGTAGCGACATCTTTATGCCGAAAACGATGATGGCAATGCTGATGATACATGATACCACAGGGTCAAGTACCGTCCACCTGTCGCCCAAAAGAAATGCGCCGCCTATGCCAACCAGTGCTGCCATTGACGAAATGGCATCGCTGCGGTGATGCCATGCGTTGGCACGAGTGACAGGACTATCAATCCTGTTGCCCACAGCCATCGTTGCCCTGAACAGCATTTCCTTAGCTGCTATGGACACGGCTGCCGCCACGAGTGCGATATAGCCGGGCTTAGGTAGTGCCTCGCCTTTGAAAAAAATGACGATGAAAGCTAAGCCGTCTGAAAGCAGACTTACGCCGACGGCTACCAGTAGAAGGCTGACAATCAGAGTTCCCAGCGTTTCAAACTTGCCGTGACCAAAGGGGTGGTCTTTGTCCTCATCTTTCGAAGCCAAGTGAGAGAATACGAGCACTACGACATCACTAATCAGGTCAGACAACGAATGCATACCATCGGCTATCATGGCGGCACTATGCCCCAGTGCGCCAGCCAATAGTTTACCCACTGTAAGTGCAATGTTTACAAATGCTCCCCAAAGGGTGATATTTCTTATTTCGCGTTTCCTGTCTGCCATTTGTATCTATGTTCCTTCTATTGATGGTTTCCGTCTTTAATTTGCAAATATGCAACTTTTCTTTAAGGAAATCAAAAGATAACTATAATATTTTACCCATTGTGATACATTTTACTCTTCTGTTGTAAACAGAACAATACTTTTTCGTTAGAACAAATTCAATTAGTCAATTTTCATGTTTCTTTGTCCTTTTCAAAGTTGTATATGTTGGAAAACCGGCAATATCTTTAGTTTTAAGGCTGGAAAACCAAAAAAAATGTAGATTTTAAGTTTGAAAAGTGTATATAAATGGTTGAGTAGCGGTTGGAAAACTGTAGTTTTATCTTCTTTTATTTGCTGGATTTTTTTCTTGGAATTCGCTGTTTTGCGATTTTGGACATAAAAAACATGCAGAAATCGCTTGTGTAAGCGCTAAATACATTCTCTTTCTGATTTCCTGTTTTTAATTGCTCCTTTCAGTAATTTGGAAGTCTATATTATTTTTTTCTTTATTGTATACTATATTAGTCAGAAATAATTGATTTAGCCCATTCGATTGCCTTATCATTCGCATCAAAGACGAACTCTTGTCCTCGCCCAGCTGATATAAAATCTGACCCATGCCATGCAAGCTTATTATAGCTAATAGGTATGTCACGGAAGAATTCGTTTAGTGCCCACACTCGACGTTTGGGCTGCCCTTTTTTTGTTAGAACACGTTTCACATCGTAGTCAAGACAACCTGCTCCCGGTAGGTCTGGTAATAAAGATAACCTGTCAGAAGCTATGTATATGGCATTTCGCTTCCAAGGATGATTTACATGTGGATGTTCTTCCAACCATTTGGGGACTTCTTCTCTACTTCTGATGATTTCTCTGACCTGCATATATCCATAGATAATATGTTGGTCTGGGGCATCTCTCTTAAAACGAAGCATACCATCTATCCATTCTGTGCGACGAAACCAACCAAAGAACAGAAATATATCACCAACCCCCACACCTTGCCTTGTGAGGTGCGACAAGGCAGCGTCACTTTGCCCAAATGCAGGTTTCCAATCAGAGTGCCTTGCCACAACGTCCTTTCTGATGTCTGGATCGAGATGACATTTCTTGTTGAAGAATGAAACCTGTTTACTTGACGGTATAAAATCGACATACGGCTTTCCTTCGTAATATATGGAAGAATATGTCCGATTGCCGTTATCATTAGGTATTGGCATTGATAAAAGTGTGCCATCTGGCAAGATTGGACTTGCACAACCTCCAGAAGATGAATCGAATCCCTTTCTACTCAAAATTATCTTCATTCCTTATCTGCTTCATAATATTTCTTCTAATGTGTTTTTTAATGGCTCTAAACTATACTTTTGTTAGCAACTGTGATGGCTATTGTATTATAAATTGTATGAATCCTATTTCCCCACGCAGATTCTACTTTCCCACGCAGAAGTTACTATCTGCAAATATAAGTGGTTGATACACAATGTA
>CAZPNJ010000211.1:0-3801 GCA_964587765.1 uncultured Prevotella sp. | reverse complement strand
CAACGTGTTCACGCTTGCCATTGCTGTAATTGTTTACAGCGTATTGTGCCGTTCGGTGCAGCGCAGAGTTTACAGTCAGCGACTGAACCTTTATTTGAAGATGCTATGACTCAAGCAAATATATATATAAACGGCCGCTTCCTGACTCAGCGCATGACTGGCGTTGAGCGCTATGCTTATTCTATTTGCAAGGCAATGTTTGCTATGGGGCAGCCGTTCACCATTGTTTGCCCTCATGCGCCAATTCTTGATTGTTACGATGTTAGCGAAATGCGCATCGTGCATTATGGCTTTGGAAAGTCTCACTTCTGGGAGCAGCTTGTTTTGCCGTTTTATTTTATTGGCCAAAAAAACTATTTGGTTTATAGTTTTACGGGGCTTGGCTCAGTGCTTATCAGAAACAAGGTAATGACCATTCACGATTTGTCTTTCCTTGAAAATCCTTCGTGGTTCTCGCGTGCGTATTATTATTGGTATAAGATAATGACGCCTCTGGCTGTGCGAACCTCACGCCATATTATAACCGTCAGCGAATATTCCCGAACGGAGATTTTGCGCTTTTATCCCTTCCTTTCGGCCGACGATATAACTGTTGCTTATAGTGCCGCTGACGAGAAATTCTCTCCCCTGACAGTAGCGCCAACCAAAGGAGAGTTTATGCTTACTGTTGCCTCTCTTGACCCACGCAAAAACATAAGCCGTCTTGTTCAGGCGTTTAGCGGCATTAAAGGTTGCAAGCTCTACGTCGTTGGCAATAAGAATAGGGTGTTTAATAGTGGTGAAATAGCTTTGCCCGACAATGTTGAGATGCTTGGCAGGGTCACTGACAGTGAACTCATTACTTTGTATAACCAAGCCCTTGGCTTTATTTTCCCCTCGGTTTATGAGGGCTTCGGACTACCGCCCGTTGAGGCTATGGCTTGCGGTTGTCTGACTATGGTGTCAGATATTCCTGTGCTGAGAGAGGTTTGCGGCGAGGCTTCTGTTTATTTTAACCCTAATAGCGTCTGCGATATTCATAATGCGATAAAGGCGTTTCTTAACCTGTCTGCCGATGAGCGAGAGAAATTGCAACGATTAGGCTATGCCAACGCAAGGCGGTTTACATGGCAAAATACAGCCAAACGCATATTATCGCTGTCGGAAACACTGTTTGCCAAAGAGAAACAAGTATAAACTAAAAAAGAATAAATCTATAAAATCAAAACGAAGATAAAAACGAAAGCATGAAGAAAATCCTGCACATATCAAAATATTACTCACCTTATTCGGGTGGCATTGAAGATGTCTGCAAAAGCCTTGTTGACGGAATTAAAGAGTTTCAGCAGATAGTGCTGTGCTTTAACGATGGCGCAATAGATGCAGACGAAACGGTTGATGGTGTCAGGGTAGTGCGTGTTGGCATTTGGAAAGAAGTGGCGCGCCAACCTATTTCCTTTCATTTTGTTCGCACTATGAGGGCTGTATTGAAAGATTGTCAGCCCGATATTGTTCATCTTCATGTGCCTAACCCTTTGGTGTCGCTTTACGCACTGATGCTTTTGCCAAAGCGAGTGAAACTGATTGTGCACTGGCACTCTGACATAATAGTTCATAAGTTTATTCACACACTTTTCTCGCCAATAGAAAAGCAGTTGCTAAATCGTGCCGACGCCATAATCGCAACAAGCCCGAACTATATTGAGGGCTCAAACCTTTTGTGCCGTCATAAACAGAAATGCACTGTTGTGCCAAACGTGGTTTCTGAGGCAAAGTTAAATCAACAGCCTGCTTCTGGTATTGCAATTGACGATATACACCGTCGTTATGGCAACGATATAGTATTGTTTGTTGGGCGACACGTCAGCTATAAAGGCATAAACTATTTAATAGAGGCTGCCGAGCGACTGAAAGGCAATGAACGAATATTGATTGCGGGCAAAGGACCTGACACTGATGCGCTTCGTGCACAAGCAGCTGGCAATGATAACATTACTTTTCTTGGGCGTATTCCCGACGATGAACTTGCTACCTATATGCGTGCCGCTAAAGTGTTTGCCTTCCCTTCCATCACGCGCAACGAAGCTTTTGGCGTAGTCTTAGCCGAAGCAATGTATTGCGGAGCTGTGCCCGTCACGTTCACTATCCCCGGCTCTGGCGTTAACTGGCTGTGCCCAAACAATGTTACAGGCATTGAAGTTGCCAACCGCGACGTAGCCGCTTTCGCTCGTGCAATTGACAGCCTCATTAGCGACAACGAATTAAGGCTTCGCCTTTCACAAGCCGCCCAAGTCCGCATTAACAATCATTTCGTTATCAATAAAATACACGAAGCTTTACTTCACCTTTATAATTCAGTAAGTTAGTATGCTTAATCTGTCTTATTTTAATTTCTTACCTAATAATAAAAACGCGACTTTAGGGTATTGCGAAATAAATATGGTTACGTTTAGACAAACAATAAATGCTGCTACAGAAAGCAAAGGCGTTATCACGAAGTCGTAAGTGAAGGTGTCAGTTTGATAATTTACTAATTTAAGGAATATATTCTCTAATAAAATAGATTGGGTAATATATATTCCCAGGGTGTATTGTCCCCAATTTGCAAATATGCTTTTTGCCTTTGGTATTTGCAACTTATCAATATATGAAAACAGTAAGAAAAAGAACAAACTTCCTCCAATACCCATAATAAGATATTCAAGCACCTTTATGGCGTCTTGTATTGTGTGAGTTAATTCAGGTCGGAATAAGGTGGAGATGTAAATTGGGTGCAGGTCATTATAATTACCTATGGTTAAATATATAGACTGCCACAAAATTAAACCAATAAACATAATAAGCATACGATGTTCTTTTATGGTGTTCCATTCTCTTTTTAATATTATGCCAACAAGAAAGGCTGGAAAGCGTTTCCATGCTACGAAGAAGCCTGTTACATAAGACAGTGCAAGTGTTATGATTATAACTCCAAGAGTATTCTTAGTAATTTTGTTTCCAATATATGCTATTGCGAAATTAACGAAAAGTGCAGTAAGAAACCAAAGCCCGTTGTGTATGTTAAAGAAGAAATTTGGATAATCTGCTGTTGTAAAAGTCCTTATACAATAAATGTCCTCAATAAGAAGTATTATGAATAGAATAACTTTCCATGAAAAATATGGCAGTAAAAGTTCCCTTGATTTCTTTTGTATAAATTGTTTCGGGCTAAGGTTTATCGCTGATTCAGCAAAGAAGCCTGAAATCAAGAAGAACAAAGGCATGTGAAATGAATATATAAATCTATTTACTATATCGTCTTTAACCTCAGGGTCTAATTGTTGAGTGCAGTGACCGTATATAACAAGAAAGATTGTGAAGCATTTAAGAATATCAACCCAGTCAATTCTTTTTCCTTCCTTCCTTCCTTCCTTCCTTCCTTCCTTCTATATAATTCATATTCCATGTTAAATTTATATCTGAGTTTTATTAAGTTTCAAATGATATTGCAAATATAGTGAAAAGGTAAAAACAAACAATATAACGTTAGCAAAAATCGTTGCGGAAACGTAGTTTTTTTTGTATCTTTGCAGTAAACCAATTAGGTTAGGTATAAAATAAGATTTAATACACTGTAAAGGAGAAGAATAAACTTATATGCAAATGACTGAATACGCTACAAAAGAGAAGAAGAAACTGCTGTTTGTTTGCTTGGGTAATATATGCCGTTCGCCGGCCGCTGAGGAGATGATGAGGCAGATTCTTGAGGGCGATGCTCGGCTAAAGAATAGATTTGAGGTTGACTCGGCTGCCTTTACCGATATATACAAGCATGTGTCGCAG
>CAZPNJ010000210.1:467-3890 GCA_964587765.1 uncultured Prevotella sp. | reverse complement strand
CCACTTGCTTGTAGTGTCGAGTACCTTAACGGTGGCTGTGCCTTCGTTGATGAGTTTGTTAACCATCAATGGAATAAAGAACTCAGCCTTGAGGTTCTTGATATTCTTCTCGTCAGAGAGGAACTCTTTGAAGTAAGCCTCGCTGTGCTCGAAGTAGTCAGGAGTAAAGCCCCACATATTCATTGAAACAGGGGTATTGTCCTCAACTGCTACCCACTCGCCCTGCTCGTCTTTGTAGCAAACTGGACCATTGACACGCATAATCTCGGTGCGCTCAACAACGGTTGTGAGGTTGCCCTGTGCGTCTTTTGAGCAGATACCGCGAGCAACGGTGCCATTGTCAGACAATGTGTTGCCTACACGGAAACCTACCATTGCGTACTGGTTGGTAGTGCCCTCAGGAAGTTCTGAGAGGAACTTGCCTACAACCATGAATGCGTCACGATTGTAGAAGTCGTCACAGTTGATTACGCAGAAAGGCTCTTTAATAAGGTTCTTTGCCATAAGTACGGCGTGGTTTGTGCCCCAAGGCTTTTCACGGCCTTCTGGTACAGAGAAACCCTCTGGCAGAGCGTCGAGGCTCTGGAAACAGAGTTCTGCTGGTACATGACCTTCGTACTTGCTAAGGATTTTGTCGCGGAAGTCCTGCTCAAAGTCCTTGCGAATTACAAAAACAATCTTGCCGAAGCCAGCCTTAATGGCGTCGTAGATAGAATAGTCCATGATAGTCTCGCCGTTTGGCCCCAGACCGTCGAGCTGCTTCAGGCCACCGTAACGGCTACCCATGCCAGCTGCTAACAATAATAGTGTTGGTTTCATCTTATAGTTTTATTAATCTGTTATTAAATGTTGTTTTAATCTACTATTAAACACTGTTTAATCACCGTTTAAACTTGCAGTGCAAAGGCCTTACTTTTTATTCTTCTGATAGTAACTTGCACCACGCTGCACGTTGCGAACGAGCGCCTTTGAGGTGAATGTTGCACCGGTTACGCCATCTACCTTCATGGTAGCAGCCTTTTCAACCTTCACGCCCTGATACTTGTCAAGCACCTTCTTAGCACGAGCTAAATACTGAGGCGTTTCTTGGTTTCGCAGAGCCTCAACTTTCACAATCTTACCCTTCTTGATGTAAATCTTCACAGGCGTCTGTCCCTTGAAGCCTTTCACGTCGGTGGCTATGTCTTTAGTGTTGACAATGGTCGTCTTACCCTCTTTGGTTATCGTGCCGTCCGGCTTTGCGCTAACCATGATTACGGCAACGGCGCAAACTGCAACTGCCATAGCGCCCGCCATGATATTCTTAATTATTTTCTTCATTTCTATATTTTATTATTGATTACTTGTCGTAAGCGTGTACTGGATAATCTATCGTGTAGTGCAGGCCACGGCTCTCCTTGCGCTCAATGGCGAAACGGGTTATGAGGTAAGCTGTGTTAATCATGTTGCGCAACTCGCAAATGTCTTTGCTGGCACGCACACGCTTAAACAGCGCTTCGGTTTCTTCGTAAAGCAGGTCAAGGCGGTCCCAAGCGCGCTTCAGGCGAAGGTCGCTGCGCACGATGCCCACATAGTTGCTCATAATCTCGCCAACCTCCTTAACGCTCTGCGTTATCAGCACCTTCTCTTCATTGGTCATGGTGCCCTCATCGTTCCACTCTGGCACTTTGGTGTTGAAGTCATAGTCATTGACGTGTTCTATGCTGTGGCGAGCGGCAGCGTCGGCATAAACGACGGCTTCGATGAGCGAGTTGCTTGCCAAGCGGTTGCCGCCATGCAGACCTGTGCAAGAACATTCGCCGATAGCGTAAAGGCGATGTATGCTTGAACAGCCGTTGAGGTCAACCTTGATGCCACCACACATATAGTGAGCGGCAGGGCGAACAGGTATCATCTCTTTGGCGATGTCAATGCCTATTGACAGGCACTTCTTGTATATGTTTGGGAAATGGTGCTTTGTCTCTTCAGGGTCTTTGTGTGTCACGTCAAGGCAAACGTGGTCAAGGCCGTGAGTTTTCATTTCTCTATCTATGGCACGAGCCACAATGTCGCGTGGCGCAAGCGAAAGGCGCTTGTCGTATTTCTCCATAAACGTTTCACCTGTAGGCAGTTTCAATATGCCGCCATAGCCACGCATGGCTTCAGTGATAAGATAAGCGGGGTGAGTTTCGCCCGGGTGAAAGAGCGACGTTGGGTGAAACTGCACAAACTCCATGTCGGCAACAGTGCCCTTTGCACGGTAAACCATTGCCTCGCCGTCGCCGGTGGCGATGATTGGGTTGGTGGTAGTTTGGTAAACAGCACCGCAACCGCCCGTACACATCAGCGTAACTTTGCTGAGATAAGTATCTACTTTCTCAGTTTCTGGGTTAAGCACGTAAGCGCCATAGCACTCAATGTCGGGCGTACGGCGAGTTACCTCAACGCCAAGATGGTGCTGGGTTATTATCTCAACTGCAAAATGGTTTTCCTTAACTTCTATGTCGTGGCAAGCTCTGACGGCTGCCATCAGCCCACGCTGAATTTCCGCGCCTGTGTCATCGGCATGGTGAAGAATGCGAAATTCAGAGTGGCCTCCCTCACGATGAAGGTCGAAGTCGCCTTCACTGTTACGGTCAAAATTAACGCCCCAATCTACGAGTTCCTTGATTTGCTCAGGCGCTTTTCTGACAACTTGCTCAACGGCCTTGCGGTCAGAAACGAAGTCGCCCGCAATCATTGTATCTTCAATGTGCTTATCGAAATTATCTACTTCAAGGTTTGTTACTGACGCTACGCCGCCTTGCGCAAACTTTGTGTTCGCTTCATCAAGTGTGGTCTTGCATAAGATGCAAATCTTACCTTTCTTTGCTCTGGCTATCTTCAGGGCGTAACTCATACCGGCGACGCCTGCGCCGATAATGAGGAAATCGTACTTGTAAACCATAAATGTTTATGATAGGTTGGTGCAAAAGTAACAATAAAAACATAAATGTCGGCAAAAGAAAGTGTATTTCTTGCCGACATCTACTATCAAACTTATCAATTTCGCTTCAACCAGAGCTCGTCAATCTCGCTGATATCTATATCAAGGAGAGCCATTTGGCGAAACATTTCTGGCAACTTATTCTTACGGAAATCTGTGCGCCGCTCGTCAAGTATTTGTCGCTTGGCGCCCTCTGAAACAAAGTAGCCCAACCCACGTTTGTTATATATTATACCCGAACGCGCCAGCTCTTCGTACGCCTTTACCGCAGTAGCCGTATTCACGCCAAGCATCACCGAGTATTCACGTATGCTTGGAATACGGTCGTTGTCGTGATATTGCTCCGATAGTATCTCGTCGCAGATGCGGTCGGCTATTTGCAGATATATTGCTTTGTTGTCACTGAATATCATACGTTAAACCATTTACTGTTGTTCATTTGTGTGCGCTTAAAGAAG
>CAZPNJ010000210.1:0-457 GCA_964587765.1 uncultured Prevotella sp. | reverse complement strand
GCCACCGTAAGGCAGGCTATTATCGCATAAGTGAGATAGCCCGTGGCTGTTTGGTCTAAAACATATTCATGTGCGAACTGCGTGCCATTTAAAGACTCTGTAATCTTAACAAAGATATAGAACACAAGGAAGCCCAGGCTTATCATAAACAGCACCGTCATTACGGTTGACTTCTTACGAAGCAGCGAAACGCCGAGCACATTGACCGTAGCCAGCCAAGTGGCGACAAACATCAATGAATAAATACCATCATTTATATCAACATCCCATTCAATTTTATCAAAGACCGTCACCGTCAGCGAGCCTACCTCTACCGTGCCTTTTATTGCCGTAACGAGAGCCTGAATAGCGTCAACCGTCAACAGTGAGGCAAAGGCGGTGATTACGACTGCCAGTACTGCCTCAACGTAAAGTACCGTAAATTTTTGCAATTTAGTGGCTGGCAGCAACTGAATGG
>CAZPNJ010000209.1:412-3911 GCA_964587765.1 uncultured Prevotella sp. | reverse complement strand
TGCTTCTAAGACAATCGAAGTAAACCCATACGCTCGTTACACATTCGTACACAGCAAGCTGGTTAACGTTTTCGTTGACGGTGGTGTAGCTTACAAGCATGCATATAACGCAGACAACGACGAAGACCTTTTCTCTATCGGTTTCAAGCCAGGTGTTTCTGTAAATCTTAGCGACAAGTTGAGCTTCGTAACACATATAGGTTTCTTCGGCTGGGAACAGGACAAGGACAATGCTGCTGACACAAAGGTTAGCGCTTGGAGTGCAGGCCTTGAAGGAAATAACATCACATTCGGACTCTATTACAACTTCTAATTCGCAAAAGGATTTATTTGTAATATAAAAATTTCATTGGTTTGGTTCTGGCCGCCTTTATGGTGGTCAGGACTTTTTTTTAGCGTAAGCTTTTTAATGACTTGTGTTGTTTGAGTTTTTTTTCCGATAGAATTTGCTTGAATTGAAAACTTTGATATATATTTGCAATAACCAAACAAGACTTCATCATGAGAAAAACGTGGAAAAATATTGTTACAATAGCGAGTATATTCATAATAGTAATCATTGCTGTATATGGTGACGCCCTATCAACAATGATATTAAAACGTTTACATAATCACGATAACTACCTTTACGATTTAGCGGACGACGTCACAATCGACACCACATACACATGGGAAGGCGTTGATTCCACGGCTATGCGGGAAACAAACGACAAAGACGTTTCTTCGGGCAATTCGTTCGCAAACTATGATGGCGACAACGATATTTCAGATGAACAAGAAGATGACCCTGAATATCGTAAAGGCGGAAAATATGACCCAGACCTATATCACACCGACTACACAAAAGACGAAACCAACGAACGAATGCGTAGGGAATATATAGACGAGGACGGATATGACGCCGACGATGATTACGATGAAATGTACGGCTACGATTGGCGGCAATACTAATAATCTTCGCGTAAGAAAGCCTCAATGTCAGCCTGTATTCGTTGAAATTGTGGCGATGTTTTATAGCCCATGTTTTTCTTTAGCATTTCACTGACGCCGGCTATGCTGTTGGCATAGCTCGATAATTCGTTTTTGCGCTGAGTGTAATGAAGACTTTGACGAGAGATTTCCTGCTCTCGCTCACGCACTAACTGTTCACACACGCGAGCTACCAACGGAGCCACTACCTTATCAAACAAGTGATGCCCCTGTATAAACATGTAGGTGTTTTCAGGAGTTACGCCAAGTTGGCGAAGGTCTGCTTTGGTCTGAGCGTAACGCAAATGAAGTTTCGGATGATTGCGTTGCAGTTGTCTAAGTTTTGTGTCAATCTTGTTTTTAAGGTGAGCCAACGTTTCGTTTATGCGAAATAGGTTTATGTTGCCCGTTTCTATTATGCGTATGAAATCAGTTATGGTAAAGCCTCCGTAGTGAGGCGTGCGGTAAAACATAATATTCCAAACGAACAGTGGGTAAACCGTCTCAGAGAATCGTTTCAAGAAATCATTGAAATCAAATATGTCATGGTCGTTGAGCGTGACCATAACGCAGGTGTCGTGAAGAGCGGGTGCGTAACACTGAAAATTCTCTATGGCGTAAGCGTAGGTGTGAAATACGTAATGATTGTATATAACGGTGCGAGAAGTATCGGTAGCTCCTTGTATGAGATAGTCGTAATCGGCGTCAACGCACGCAATCATATCCTTGCCTACATTCTCGCGCAAGGTACTCATGAGCACGGCTTTCTTTCCTCTCTCGAGATGCGGCGTGCGCGAAGGGAGCATAACCTGAAAATATAGTTTGTCGTTTTCAAAGCCACTAAGCACCGAACGCCAAAACAACACGTCGTCATAACTCTCCACGTAGGCGATTATTCGGCGACGTCCCCGTTTTGAAGCCATTTTGTTAGCCGCCTCAAAATATGCGGAGCTGAGGTTTTCTCGCAAACGTTTTGCCATACTCGCTTACTATAACGTTATATCGCTCACTTCCGTCACTTTGTCCGTCCAGCCGTTCATTATCACGGCAGGCGAATGGGTGGTTAATATTATCTGTATGTTTGGGTTAAGTTCCACGATTAGGTCTATCAGGCGCTGCTGCCAGTCTATATGTAGGCTTACTTCTGGCTCGTCCATAAACAAGACGTATGGCTGTCCGTCTTCGACCAGCACGGTAAGCAGTATAGCAAGTATCTGCTTTTCGCCGCTCGACAGCTGGTACGGTGCGAGTCGCTCGCCTATCTGGGTGAAGAAAATCTCGTTTTCGGTGCGCAGTATTTTCTTGCCCGTCTCGGCAAACAGTTCGTCGAGAATATCCTGAAAGCGGCGCTTAGGCATGGCGAGTTGCTCTGCCTTGGCGGCTGAGTCGGGTTCGCCGCTTTGCAGGGTCTGAATTATGCGGTTGCCGATGTTGACCTGATAGTCAAGATATTTGCGCTGAAGCTGAAACAGCTGCCAGTCGAGTTCTGTGGTGAGGCTGAGGTCCATCTTTGCCACCGCCTCTATGTTCATTAACGGTCGGTCGAACGAGCGTATCAGGTCGTAACGTATCCACTTGGCGTCTGCCGGCTGCACCTTAATGCGCACGCCCTTGAGCATGTGACTGGGAAACTCGCCACCCTGTGCCAGCCCCTTTACCACCTTGTTCAAGATGGTGCTTTTGCCCACTCCGTTGACACCGCTCAGTATGTTAACCTTTCGGTCGAGCGTCCACATGATATGCTTCTGCTCGCTCCAAAGCGAGTCAATCTCTATCTGATCTATGTAATCAGCGTATTTCTGCATTTTAGTTCTCCTGTTAGCTTTAGGTTGTACTTCTGTTGGCAAATATATAAATAAATATGATACGATGCGCCTAAACACAGGTAAAATATTTCGGTAGCCCGAAAGAAAATGTTTGGCGAAGTCAATGCTAATAGCTAACTTTGCATCTCAATTTATTAAGGTTCATGCACAGGTTTTTAGAGAAATTAGCGTCGAGCGTAAAGACCAGCTTTATGCCCTCGACCAAGACAACGCTTTGGCTGCTGAAGATTATGCTACCCATATCGCTAATAGTTACCGTGGCGCAGCACTTCGGCTTGATTGACGTTGTGGCGGCGTGGCTTGAGCCAGCCATGCGACTGTTTGGGCTGCCCGGCAGAGCGGCAATAGGTTTCCTCACGGGGGCGTTCGTAACCACCTACGCCGGCATAGCCGCCATGCTGCAACTGGCACTGACCATGCGCGAGGCTACCATCGTGGGCATAATGATTTGCATCTGCCACGCCCTATTTGTAGAGAGCGCCGTAAACCGCAAGGTAGGGTCGTCGTTCTGGCGCATGTTCATCATTAGGTTTGGCATGGCTTTCGTCTGCGCCTTTTACCTGAACATTGTTCTGCCCGACACTATGCACGGCACTTTCGGCGAAGGCATAACTATGGACAGTGACGCCCGTAACTATCTTTTGTCGTGGGCATTATCATCGGTAAAGATGAGCGTAATGATTTGGCTGCTTATTTGGGCGCTG
>CAZPNJ010000209.1:0-402 GCA_964587765.1 uncultured Prevotella sp. | reverse complement strand
CCGAAACGTTCGGACTGATGCAGAAACTGGTGCGACCGCTACACCCCCTCATGCGGCTGTGCGGACTGCCCGAAAGTGCCGCCTATATGTGGATAGTGGGCAACGTGCTGGGCATTAGCTATGGTAGTGCCGTAATGCTCGACCTTGAGGAGCGTGGGCAGATTAGCAAGGACGAGGCCAACGACGTGAACTATCACTTGATAATGAATCACAGTTTGCTTGAAGACACGTTTGTGTTTGCCTCAATGGGCATACCGGCGCTGTGGATTGCCTCCACACGCTTTCTGTTCGCGCTGATTGTAGTTTGGGGCAGAAAAGCGGTTATAGCGTTGCGAGCCATGCCTTAACCTCCATAAGCATTTCGGTGTGGAAGGCAAACGACGAGCGCATACCCCAGCCGTG
>CAZPNJ010000208.1:0-3924 GCA_964587765.1 uncultured Prevotella sp. | reverse complement strand
CTATTACCATAATTCTGATTGTATTGGTTGCGTGTTATTGTTGTTTGGGGTAGGGCTTGGAGTGTTGTCGGGTGTAGGTGATTCGGTTTGCTTTCCGTTTTCCTCTATCATACCGAGGAATGTTTCCTCGTCAACAATCTCAATGCCCAGTTTCTCCGCTTTCTGCAATTTAGCAGGCCCCATGTTATCACCTGCGAGTATAAATGAGGTCTTGCTGCTTATTGAACCTACGTTTTTTCCACCGTTCTTCTCAATAAGCTGTTTATATTCGTCGCGACTGTGGTGAGTGAAAACTCCGCTTATGACTATGCTCTTGCCCTCAAGTCGGTTGCTGAAACTCGTCATCTGTTCGTCAGATAGCGACATTTGCAGTCCGTAGGAACGTAGTCGTGAAAGTATCTCCATGTTTGTTTCGTCGTGGAAATACGTTATTACACTTCGGGCTATCACCTCACCAATTCCGTCAACCTCGAGTAGTTGTTCAAGAGTTGCGCTTTGCAGTGCATCTATGTTTTTGAAGTGGTGTGCTAAAAGGCGCGCTGAGTTTATGCCTACGAATCTGATGCCAAGGGCAAATACAACTCGCTCGAATGGCACTCTCTTTGATGCCTCAATGGCATTTAGAATCTTTTTAGCGCTTTTGTCCTTGCTGCCGCCAGCGTTTATTTGTTCTATGCTGATGGTGTAGAGGTCAGCGATGTTATGAATGATGCCACGATGCCAATATTCATTTATAGTTTCAGGACCTAAGCTGTCAATGTTCATGGCTTGGCGAGATATAAAGTGCTCAATCCTTCCTTTTATCTGCGGTGGACAGCCAGCGTCGTTGGGGCAGTAGTGGGCTGCTTCACCCTCATATCTCACGAGTTCAGCACCACATTCCGGGCAGCGTTTGATGAATTCTACGGGTTTAGCGTCGGCGGGGCGTTTGTCTGTGTCAACACCTACAATCTTTGGAATAATCTCGCCGCCCTTTTCTACATATACATAATCGCCAATGTGAAGATTAAGATTAAGTATAAAGTCCTCATTGTTGAGTGTAGCGCGCTTCACGACTGTGCCAGCCAACTGCACGGCGTCCATATTGGCAACGGGCGTAATCTGCCCAGTTCGTCCTACTTGATAAGTAACTTCGTTTAGGCGTGTGCAAGCCCTCTCCGCCTTAAATTTATATGCGATAGCCCAACGTGGGGTCTTAGCCGTGAAGCCAAGCGACTGCTGTTGGCGCTGAGAGTTCACTTTAAGCACTATGCCGTCGGTGGCTACTGGCAGATTTTTACGTTCTGTGTCCCAGTAGTTTATGAAGTCGAATATTTCTTGCAGCGTCTTCACTTTGCGCATGCCTTCGCTTATCTTAAAGCCCCATCGGCGAGCCTCTTCAAGGTTTTCGAAATGACCGTCACATGGCAATTGCTCGCCCAAAACATAATATAGATATGAATCAAGTCTGCTTTTTGCCACCACTTTTGAGTTGAGGCTTTTCAATATTCCACTGGCAGCGTTGCGCGGGTTGGCATATAGCGTTTCCTCGCGTTCCTCACGTTCTTGGTTCAGTCGTTCGAATTCTTTCCATGGCAGCAGTATCTCGCCGCGCATTTCAAACTCCCTTGGATAGCCTGTGCCAGGTAGAACGAGCGGTATAGCGCGTATGGTTCTGACGTTTTGTGTGACGTCGTCACCTTTTACACCGTCGCCTCTGGTTACGCCACGTACAAGTTTTCCGTCAACGTATGTCAGTGAAATGGATAGTCCGTCGTACTTCATTTCGCAACAAATCTCGAAGTCTTCGCCTTCAAGACCACGTTTAACGCTGTTATACCACTCCTCAACATCTTGTTGGTTGTAGGTGTTGGCGAGCGACAGCATTGGGTATTTGTGTGCCACCTGTTGGAAGTTTGCGCTGAGGTCAGAACCTACTCTTTGTGAAGGAGAATTGGCATCGTACATCTCAGGGTGTTTCTGTTCCAGATCTTGAAGTTCGTGCATCAAGAAGTCAAAGTCCTGATCACTTATTGTGGGTTGGTTCAGAACGTAGTATCTATGGTTATGCTCATGCAGTTCCTGTCTGAGCTGAATGATTCTTTCCTGTTCAGTCATTGTATTAAAGATATTTTGGTGTCGTTGGTTTTAATTCGTTCCTCCATGCTAAGCAAGTCGATAGCTTCCAATATTCGTTCCTTACTAACACCGAGAGAAAATAGTTCTTCGGCTTCATGCATGAGACCGTCGCTCAGTGTGTATTCGATGAGTGCTGCCGTGCGGTTGATGTCATCGAGCGTAGTATTAAGGCAGACGTCGCATTGACCGCAGTCTTTTGCGTTGGTCTCGCCAAAGTAGTGCAGCAGCAAACGACTGCGACACACGTTGTCGGTTGTTGCGTATGCTATCATCGACTTGATGTGTTGCTCAAATTGAAGTTTGCGCTCGTCGTAAATCTTGTGATTTATTATAATATCCTCTTGCGGCACGCGCTTGGTTAAATATTTGAAGTACGGCTCTTTTCGGCGAGGAATAAAGTGTATGATATGGCGTTGCGACAGACTTTTTAGTGAAAGATATACCATTTGCGGCTCTAAACCTGCGTGTTCGGCGATGAGTGACAGGTCAATGCGCACATAGTCGGCAAAGACTCCAGTGTATAGTCTTAGCAGGTTGGTTATAACGTTATCATCGGTTGGAGACAGACTCTTCAGCAAATATAAGTCGTCTCTGCCAATAAGAAACTTCACAAAGGTGTTGGCGCTCTCTTCGGGGTGATAGTCAATGTACCCCGCTTGAGTGAGCAGATGAAGTGCCGATTCCGCTTGCAGCGGGTTAAATTTATAGGTAATGCAAAAACGCTCAATGTCGAGCATAAACGTATGACCCATGCCGCTGCCCAGCCCAACCTCAAAGAAGTAAGCCAAACATTCGTAAACGTGGGCTATGGTTTCTCTCGGTGGAAAAGTCTCCGATAAGCGTCGCTTTAGTGTGGTGGTGTCGCTCTTATCATATAAGAGCACGGCGTAAGCCTTCTTGCCATCACGCCCAGCTCTGCCTGCCTCCTGGAAATATTCCTCTATAGCGTTGGGTGTATCAATGTGTACTACCAACCTTACATCGGCGCGGTCTATGCCCATACCAAAGGCAGTGGTAGCTACTATTACACGCTTTTCTTGCTTGTTCCAGAGGTCTTGGTTCTTTTTTCGTATAGATTGGTATAGCCCGGCATGGTAATATGTTGCACTGATACCCACCTTTTCGAGTCCTTGGGCATACTCTTTTGTGCGCTTACGGTTACGGGCATAGACAATGGCTCTGCCCTTAACATTGCTGAGTATATGAATGAGTTCTTTTAACTTGTTGTCGGTGTGACGCACTACATAGGCAATGTTCTTTCGCTCAAAACTCATGCGAAAGACGTTGCGCTCTCGAAACTCCAACTTGTCTTGTATGTCGTCAACCACCTGCTGGGTCGCAGTTGCGGTCAGTGCTAGTATTGGCGCTTCGGGTTTTAGTTTGCGCAGTTGGCTGATATTAAGATATGCTGGGCGGAAGTCGTATCCCCACTGGCTAATGCAGTGGGCTTCGTCAACGGTAATGAAACTTATGTTTATGCGTTTCAGTTTCTGTTGAAACGTAGTTGAGTTAATTCTTTCTGGCGAGACATAAAGAAATTTGGTGTTGCCGTAGATGCAGTTGTCGAGATTTCTGGTTATCTCGCCACGCATCATGCTTGAGTCTATCATGGCGGCAACAATATCGTGTCGGCGCAGTTTGTCAACCTGGTCTTTCATCAGCGAGATGAGTGGTGTGATAACCAGACAGACACCCTCCATACTCATGGCTGGCACTTGAAAGGTTATTGACTTACCGCCACCCGTAGGCATAAGCCCCAACGTGTCTTTGCCTGCACCTATGCTTTCTATGATTTCGCACTGAATG
>CAZPNJ010000207.1:0-3944 GCA_964587765.1 uncultured Prevotella sp. | reverse complement strand
GATGCCTTTGCTTGGCTCAAGGTATTCCGCCTCAAAGTCAGAGAAGTCATCATGTCCACGTCCCGTCTTGTGGCGCGAGTAGCCTACAAGCAGTTTTTTGTTGGTAAAGCGTGCTGCAAGTTGTTGGGCAGCAGTGATAAGACCGCCCGAATTGTCACGAATGTCAATGATAAGTCCGTTGCATGAGGCAAGATATATCATAATTTCGTCAAGATTGCCTGCGCCAAACTCGTTTTCAAATGTTGCGCAGCGTACAAAGCCAATGTTGTCGTCAAGTATTCGGTAGCGCAGACCGCTGGCGATGCGATAGTCGGTGCCAAGATATTTGTTCTCAAGGGTGTCGCTGTAATTAGAAGGGTAATTTTCATGCCATGACCAGTTGCGAGCTACGTTGAAGGCGGCATACAGGTTTACATGTCCGTCTTTAAGTTCTGACAGCATATTTGCCATAACCTCAAACATCTGCTCATTGGTCATGCTATTGTTTGCCTGCTTGGAATATACAGCGTGAATACTGTCCCAGTTGATGCCTTTGTCGGTGAAGAAACAATAGTGTTCGTCCATTATCTTCCACAGCGCTTCGATGTTGCCCTGTGGCGTGTTGTCGTATTCGTCCTCATCGATACAACCATTAAGAGTTGGTAGTGCGATGGCTATAAGTAGTAATACTTTTATGAATTGTAGGGCTGATTGTTTCATGGCATAGAGTTTATTAGTTTGAACTTCTTCACGATTCCAATCATGAATACGTTGTTATAAGAGTGATATTTCAGATTGTTTACATGACTCTGTATGACGTTGCCTAAATAGCTGATGCGTAGATTTGTCTGCTTTAAGTTTAGGTCAAGCGATAGCATCTGGCGCATTGACGGACAGTTGCCAAAGTAGGTGATGACATTGTTATGGTCGTAATTACCCTCAGAGAATATCTCGTAGTAAGACTGTCCGTAGTTAGGCGAAAACATCTGTCCGACGAGAGGCACGCTAAGTTCGTATCTTACTGCAAGCAGCCAGCGCTTTATATTGAAACGATATGTAGCAGATCCGTTAGTCGTGAATTGCAGAGATTCTTTTGCCTGAGCGGGATTGTTGCTGTTGCGTGTGTTATAGATAAAGCCAAGGTTAGCGTCAAAGCCGCCGCCAGCTTTCACTGTAAGTCTGCCACCAAGCAACTGCCAATTATAGTGCCATATATACTGAAAGGTGTACATACCTGCTATTTCGCTGCCATTGTTTGTGCGGTTGTCAAGGAAGGAGACGTCGGCATAATGGGTTATCTGGCGTGACCACTTTTTACCCACACGCTCGCGAGTGGTTTGAGACACGAAGTCAATCTCTTGCCCTTTGTACTTCTCCGGTGAGAGGTATGTATCAAGAATATTGGCTGTACCTATGCCAATCTGCCTTGCATGGGTAATGATTTTAGGCTGTATCGTATCTTGTGGGACAATGCTGTTGGCCCAATTGTTGCACGAATGCTCTTGTGCCAAGGCACCCATGAAAGGACAAACGACGACTAAAGTCAGCATTGCCGACTTCAGCCATCGTCTGTTATTTAGAATGAATTTTTGCATGTTTGTTTAGGAATTGGGGTGATTGTGCGGACTATTCGTCGGTGAAGAGATTCAGTTGCCCCGTTATCTCATCAATAACCTGCTGTTGACTCTTGCCTTTGTCCACGTCAAGATTTTCTGGCTCTGCAACATCTTCACCGTCGGGGGTGTCGCTTGCAGGTTCTTCAACCTCAGGCTTCGGTTCTGGGAAGCGTGTCGGCTCAAGTTCTTCAACCTCAGCCACAGCGCTCTTTGTTGCGCGACGACCATGTGCCTTGTAGTTTCTGACGGCGGTGTATTGCTCAACATCAATGTCGAGTGGGGGGTAGTCGTCTTTTGCACCTTCAAGGCGGAAACGGAAGAGCGGATAAACCTGGTCAGAGAGCAGCAGCAGTTTGCTGTCTGGATTATCGCCAACGAAGTTGTGGTGCGACTTAATCGCTTCCATGGTAAAGCGCTTAATGTAAACCATATTGTGGTTGTCGGCATCAATTACTGCGGCAGACCATACTTTCTCTGCGTCGTATTTCTCTATGCGAATCATGTTCTCCTCAAAGTGGTTGTTGAGGTCAAACGATGATAGATAGAAGTCACCGTTAGCAAGAACTACGAGCAACGAATCTTCGCCATTGAATTCGCCGAGATAACGGCCACGCTCTTCGTAGTTGAGGCGGCGCACGTCTTCGTCAAACCAGACCTTGCGACCGCCCAGTGTGCTTACGCCGTGGCTCTTTAAGCCTATGCGGTGAACGGGAAATTTAGTTAATATGTTGCCGTGGGCGTTTCTACCCTTTATAGGTAACTCAGAGAAGTCTTTCTCTAAGAATAGCTTCTTTCGATTAGCCTTTGGTTCAAGCGTAATCTTAATAACTTCAGCCTCGCCATTAGGGTTGGCTGTAAAGTACATAACTCTTGACTTGGGTGTGCCTTGCGTAAGGTCGTACTCTCTATCACGAATACTTGCTGGTACGTTGAAACGCTTAATGTAATATGGTCCGTTAGCACCGTTGCGATAGACCACGTTGTATATTGTGCGCTTGTCGTTCTTCTTCCAGACCTGAACGTGTATAATATCTTTGCCGATAAACACCTTGTCGGCAACCTTTATAATCTTATATTTACCGTCGCGGTAGAAGATAATTATATCGTCAAGTTCAGAGCAGTTGCATACAAACTCGTCTTTCTTCATGCCTGTGCCGATGAAGCCGTCCTGACGATTGATATACAATTTCTCGTTAGCCTCGGCTACTTTTACTGCTTCGATGGTGTCGAAAGAGCGTATCTCAGTAAGGCGAGGGTGGTCTTTGCCATACTTGTCTTTCAAAAAACTAAACCACTCAATGGTGACATCTACCATGTGGGCTAACTTGTAGTCAATCTGGTCTATCTCCTTTTGAGTCTTTGCAATGAACTCATCAGCCTTATCTTTAGAGAAACGGGCGATACGCTGCATACGTATCTCAAGCAGTTTCTTTATGTCGTCGGTAGTGATTTCACGATAGAACTGTGGCTTGAAAGGCTCTAAGCGTCCATCAACATGCTTGATGAGGGCTTCTTGGTCTTTTGCCTGCTCAAACTGCTTGTCCTTATATATACGCTCATCAATGAATATCTTTTCAAGTGATGCGAAGAAGATTGCTTCAAGCAACTCCTGTTTGCGTATCTGCAATTCTTTGCGAAGCAGCCCCATAGTGCTGTCAACGCTATTTCGCAACACCTCGCTTATAGTCAGGAAAACAGGTTTATTATCATCAATGACGCAACAGTTAGGTGAAATGTTTATTTCGCAATCAGAGAAAGCATAGAGTGCGTCAATGGTCTTATCTGGTGAAACGCCTGAAGCAAGGTGAACAAGAATTTCAACGTTAGCGGCTGTGTTGTCATCTACTTTGCGAGCCTTAATCTTACCCTTGTCAATGGCTTTTAGAATAGAGTCTATTAGGGTAGTGGTGGTCTTGCTGAAAGGAATCTCACGTATAGCTAACGTTTTGCTGTCAACTTTCTCAATCTTTGCTCTTATCTTTATGGTGCCGCCACGCTGTCCGTCATTGTATTTGCTTACATCGATGGCGCCACCTGTAGGAAAGTCTGGGTACAAAGCGAATGGCTCACCTTTCAGATAACTAATGGCTGCTTCGCATATTTCATTAACGTTGTGCGGTAGTATCTTAGAAGAAAGACCAACGGCAATACCCTCTGCTCCTTGTGCCAGCAACAGTGGGAATTTGGCTGGCAGGGTAATAGGTTCTTTGTTTCTTCCGTCGTAGCTGAGTTGCCACTCTGTTGTCTTTGGGTTAAAGACTACATCATTGGCAAACTTAGACAGTCTTGCCTCAATATAACGTGGAGCGGCAGCGCGGTCGCCAGTGAGAATATTTCCCCAGTTTCCCT
>CAZPNJ010000206.1:324-3959 GCA_964587765.1 uncultured Prevotella sp. | reverse complement strand
GATAACCGCCCCCTCCTTAGGAGTTGTCATTGCCATGGCACTTGCTGCTTTTTTGCTGGTTATGTCGGGCTTCGCAAGCGGCTCAGAGATAGCCTTCTATAATGTGTCGCCTACCGACATGGCGAGTCTTGACGAGGAGCACAGCGAGGCAGACCGCAACATAAGTCTGTTGCGTGAAGACAGCGAGCGCACACTCGCCACCATTCTTATCACTAATAACTTAGTGAACGTTACTATCATTATGCTCTGCAACTACGCATTCAGTCAAATCGTCAGCTTTGGAGCTAAGGCGTATTGGCTGGAGTTCCTTTGCATAACGGTGATACTTACGTTCCTGCTTTTGCTCTTTGGCGAGATAATGCCCAAGGTGTTCAGTCGCCAAAATCCCTTGCGCTTCTGCCGGTTTGCGTCGCATGGTATCATGATGTTTCGCAAACTGTTCTGGCCGTTGGAAACTGTGCTGATGCGCAGTGGAGCAATGGCTTCAAAGGTAATGCACAGAGAGGGTAGGGTGCTGAGCGTTGACGAGTTGGAACAGGCTCTTGAACTGACTGCCAAGGACGACATTAAGGAAGAGAAGAGTATGCTTCAGGGTATAATCCGCTTTGGCGACGAGACTGCCAAGGAGGTGATGACCAGTCGTCAGGACGTGTTTATGATAGATATCAAAGACTCGTTCAAGGAGGTGCTTGCCCACATAGTAGAGAACAACTACAGCCGCATACCTGTTTTTCAGAACAACTCTGATAACATACGAGGCATACTATACGTTAAGGACTTGCTGCCATACCTGCAAAAGCAAACGAGCTTTCGCTGGCAGAGCCTCATTCGTCCGCCTTACTTCGTGCCGGAAACTAAGCAGCTCGACGAGCTGATGCGCGAGTTTCAAGAGAACCGAGTGCACATCGCCATCGTTGTTGACGAGTTTGGCGGCACCAGTGGCATAGTCACACTTGAGGACGTACTTGAAGAGGTGGTCGGCGAGATTAACGACGAGTACGACGAGGAAGAGAAGAACTACAGCAAGCTGAACTACAACACCTACGTGTTTGAGGGCAAAACGCTGCTCACTGACTTCAGCAAGGCTCTTGGCATTGACGACGAGGAGTTTGTCGATGTAGAGGGCGACGCCGACTCGCTTGCGGGACTGCTGTTGGAGCTGAAGGGCGACTTCCCCAGCATACACGAGAAGATTGACTACAAGAACTATTCTTTCGAGATATTGGAAATTGAGGACCGCCGCATAAGCAAAGTTAAAGTCGTAGTCCATGAACGAAAGGATTAGTATTTCCCCACGCATCGAAATTGTTGATATGACGCTCACGGAGGAAGCCCTACTCAAGAGGTTTCCCTCGCTGATTGCTTTTGCCCAATCGCTGGAGGCAAAGAGCCGGTTGCGCCGACTGGAGGTGCTGTATGAGCGGGCAGTGCTCTCGCAGATGCTTGGCTATATGCCAGAGATAGCGCACGACGCCAACGGTCGCCCCCTAATACCTGACCACTCGCTAAGCATAAGCCACACCCGAGGCTACATAGCCCTGATGCTTGCCGAGCCAACAGCACAGGTGGGCATCGACATAGAGTATCGTAGCGAGCGCGTGAACCGAGTAGCCGCCCATTTCCTGCGCCCTGACGAAGACTTCGCCCAGAGCACTCAGCAACGCCTTGTGTGCTGGTGCGTTAAAGAGGCTGCGTTCAAAGCGTTCTCTCCCCAGAATTTACGCTCCGACGAGATACTCATCTCGCCATTCCAGTGTGATGACGCCTGTCAGTGCATGGTGCAGTTTGAAAATCTGCGCACCCATACCTGCTACCAAGCCACCTGCCAACTCACTGCCGACTATGCCATGGCGCACGTCTGCGCTTAGGTTTTGGCGGCTTTTATTTTGCCGAGCCAAAGAAATTGCGTATATTTGCCACCTAAAACGGTAATTACTTACGCATAAAAATATGTCCACAGTAGAGATAAAGAAAGTAGTGACGCGGAAAGACCTGCGTCGCTTTGTTGATTTTCACTATACCTTATACGAGGGAAACCCTTACGACGCACCAGAGCTGTTCAGCAGCGTAATGGACACCTTCACTCCCGAAAAGAACGCAGCCTATGACTTTTGCGACGTAGAACTGTACGTAGCTCTGAAGGACGGCAAGATAGCCGGCCGTGTTGCCGCTATCATTAACCGCAATGCCAACGAGAAGTGGGGGCGCAAGTGCGTACGCTTTGGCTGGATTGACTATATTAATGATATGAACGTGCTCAGCGCCTTAATGCAGGCGGTTGAAGACTTTGGTAAAAGCCACGGAATGACTGAAGTGGCCGGTCCGCTCGGCTTTACCGACATGGACCCTGAGGGAATGCTCACCGAGGGCTTTGACCAGTTGGGCACCATGGCTGAGGCTTACAACTACGAGTATTACCCACAGCTGTTTGAGCAGTTGCCAGGCTTTGAGATTGACAATAAGTACATCGAGGTTAAGATGACCGTACCGCCAACCGTGCCTGAGAAGTATGCCAAGATAGCCGAAGTAGTGGAGAAACGCTACAATCTGCACGTCAAGAAGATTACCAAGCGTGATGTCTTCGAAGGCGGCTACGGCGAGCGCATTTTCAAGATAGTTAACGACACCTATGCCGACCTGTATGGCTATTCGCAGCTTACCGACAAGCAGATAAAGCAGTATATAGACAACTATCTGCGATTCGTGGATATGAATCTTATCACACTTATTGAAGATTGGAACGCCGATAAGAAGATTGTCGGCCTCGGCATATCTATCCCCTCATTGGCAAGGGCTTTGCAGAAGTGCCGTCACGGACATCTGTTCCCCTTCGGTTGGTGGCACCTGTTGCGTGCCATTAAGCAGCACAAGACCGAGGGCGTAGAGCTGCTGCTCGTGGGCGTACTGCCCGAATATCGCGCCAAGGCAGCCAACGTGTTGCTCTTTACCGACCTGATACCCCGCTACGTAGAGTACGGCTTCAAGTGGGGCGAGACCAACGTTGAGATGGAAAGCAATGTCAACGTACAGAGCCAGTGGCAGATATTTGACCCGGTTATACACAAGAGAAGAAAATGTTATAAGAAGAGCATATAATGAAAGAGGAAGAAACAAAAGCGACTGCCGCAACCCAATCGGAGCAAAAGGCTGCCGCAACCGCCGCAACCGCCGGTCAGTCAGCGGCGCAACCTAAACAAACGGCTCAGGCTACGCAATCGGAACAAACCGTAGATTACGATGACTCAAACATTCGTCACTTGTCTGACATGGAGCATGTGCGCACCCGCCCCGGTATGTATATCGGACGCTTGGGCGACGGCTCTCATGCCGAGGACGGTATATACGTGTTGCTCAAAGAGGTGCTCTATAACTCTATTGACGAGTTCAAGATGCACGCCGGCAAGCGCATTGAGGTTGACATCGACGACAATCTACGCGTGAGGGTCCGCGACTACGGTCGAGGCATTCCTCAGGCAAGTTTGCTCAGTGCCGTTTCACAGCTCAACACATCAGGTAAGTTCGATTCCAAGGCATTCCATAAGAGCATCGGTCTTAACGGTGTGGGTGTTAAGGCGGTCAACGCTCTGAGTCTCAATTTCTCGGCAAGCTCGTTTCGTGACGGCAAGGTGCGTACC
>CAZPNJ010000206.1:0-314 GCA_964587765.1 uncultured Prevotella sp. | reverse complement strand
AGATACCACCGAAGAGACACAGGACGAGAACGGTACGCTGATAACCTTCGAGCCCGACAACTCTCTGTTTAAGAACTACTCATACCACAACGATATAGTAGAGACCATGTTGCGCAACTATACTTACCTCAACATCGGACTCACTATCATGTATAACGGCCGACGTATACTTTCGCGCAACGGATTGGAAGACCTGCTGGTCGATAACATGACCACCGACCCCATCTATCCTATCATACACATCGTGGGCGACGACATAGAGATTGCCTTCACACATACCAACCAGTACGGCGAGGAGTATTACTCTTTCGTCA
>CAZPNJ010000205.1:0-3971 GCA_964587765.1 uncultured Prevotella sp. | reverse complement strand
AGTTATACATCTGCAGTGCGAGGTGAGCACGCTCGTTGCCTTCGTTGTCGGCGTTTTCAATCTCGCGCATATCGCTTGAAATGCCAGTCATGCCGAGCACACCGCACTGCTTGTTCAGGAAGTCTGCCATTTCTTGTGGCTCTTTGCCAGTCTTCTGCATAAGGTATGTTACGGCGCTTGGGTCAATATCGCCACAGCGTGAACCCATCATAAGGCCTGCCAATGGGGTCAGTCCCATTGATGTGTCAATACACTTGCCGTATTTTACTGCACTTACGCTTGCACCGTTTCCGATGTGGCAGGTAATGATGCGCTGCTTTGTAATGTCAACGCCAAGGAAGTCGCACACGCGTTGTGAAACGTAGCGGTGGCTGGTGCCATGAGCACCGTAGCGGCGAACGTGCCACTTCTCGTACCACTCGTAAGGAATACCGTACAGGTATGCGTAGTCTGGCATAGTGCTGTGGAAAGCGTTGTCGAAGACGCAAACCTGTGGAGTCTTTGGCATGAGTGTGTCAACGGCGCGAATACCACGCAGGTGGTTTGCGTTGTGAACAGGTGCAAGGTCGCAGAGGCTTTCAATGCCGTCTTCAACGCTCTTGTCAACGATTACGCTCTCGGTGAAGAGGTCGCCGCCCTGCACTACGCGATGGCCAACGGCGTCAATCTCGTCGAGGCTTTTCAATACGCCAATCTCTGGGTCGGTAAGCAGTGAGAACACGAAGTTAACGCCCTCTTTGTGGTCGGGCATGTCGTGCATAATCTTTTTCTTTGAACCGTCTGGCATTGCAACCTTTACGAATGCCTCGTCAAGTCCGATGCGCTCTGCACCGCCTGATGCAAGCACTGACTTATCTGTCATGTCGTACAGCTTATACTTAATTGAAGAGCTGCCGCAGTTTAATACTAATATCTTCATGAGTTTTGAATTTTGATTTTTGAGTTTTGATTTATTCTCTGCTGCGCAGAGATTTTGATTTTATGAATTAGGAATTATTCTCTTGTGTGACTTTCTTTGTGATTGAAACGAGAAGACGTTTTAGTTCTTCGCAGTCTGAATATATAGAGTTATGTTGCTGGGCGTTTATATAGTTGGTTTTATGAAGCAGGTCTATCCAGTACAATGTTTCGTTACATTCTTTCAACGAGATGTAAAGTTTCGCTGCAAAATCTTTTTTGCTTATCGCACATTGCGCCTCTGACAGGTTTGCACCTATGCTGGTACCGCTTCTAAACATCTGGTCGGAAATCTTATATTCGTTCTTTTCTGTGTTAAGAAAACGACACAGATTTACTATACGAATAGAGAAATTCATGCATTTCTCTGATATAATCTTTCCGAAATCGCTCATAGTTAAATCTTAATTATATAACTCTAAATCGCAAAGCGATAATTCAAAATTCCTAATTCAAAATTCTTAATTCTCTTGTGCCTGGCAAGCGGTGATGGCTACCATGTAGTAGATGTCATCAACGGAGCAACCGCGTGAAAGGTCGTTCACTGGGCGTGCTATGCCTTGAAGGATTGGGCCAATGGCGATGGCGTCGCCGAGACGCTGAACGAGCTTATAGCCTATGTTGCCCACCTCAAGGTTTGGTGCGATAAGTACGTTTGCCTTGCCTGCGATGTCGCTGCCCGGAGCTTTCTTTGCGCCAACTGCTGGCACGAGTGCTGCGTCGGCTTGCAGTTCGCCGTCAATCTTCAGTTCCGGCGCACGCTTCTTAGCCAATGCCGTTGCTTCAACCACCTTGTCAACTACCTCGTGGCTGGCGCTGCCCTTTGTTGAGAAGCTCATCATGGCTACTCGTGGCTCTGCGATGCCAGCTACGCTCTTTGCTGTTTGTGCTGTGGTTACGGCAATCTGTGACAGCTGGTCAGCGTCAGGCATAGGTGTTACAGCCACGTCGCCCATTACTACTACGCCGTTCTCGCCATACTGCTTCTGCTTTGTTATGAGCAGCATTGCGCCACTTACGCAAGTGATGCCAGGAGCGCACTTGATTATTTGCAGTGCAGGGCGCAGGGTGTCGCCTGTGGTGCTCAGTGCGCCAGAGATTTGTCCGTCGGCGTTTCCGCTCTTTATAATCATGCAACCCAAGTATAGGTTGTTCTTCGTAACCAATTCGCGAGCCTGCTCAATGGTCATGCCTTTCTTCTTGCGCAGTTCGGCAAGTTGCTCGGCATATTCCTCGCTCTTAGGGTTGTTCATTGGGTCAACTATTGTTGCCTTTGAGATGTTGTTCAGTCCCCATTGCTTAGCAAGTGTGTTAAGCTCATCCGGGTTGCCTATCAATATGATGTCGGCAATATCATCGGCTAATACCTTGTCAGCAGCTCTCAGTGTGCGCTCCTCGTTAGCCTCGGGGAGAACTATGCGCTGCTTGTTGCTCTTCGCTTTAGCAACTATTTGTTCTAATAAATCCATTTGTGTAATATGTTTAATTGTTTCTTAATTCAGTGATGCCTGCGCTTACGAGTTGAATTTGCTGTCGCCCTCTACATACTGTTCCAGATACAGCTGCTCGCCATCGAAAACGGCATAGGTAAACTGCCATATCCAGTCGCCCAGTATCAACATTCTTGACTTCTCTGATAGCCTCAGGTCAAGTGTTATGTGGCGATGCCCGTAAATGTAATAGTCTATTTCCGTGTGCTGCTTCATATAGTCTTTCGTGAAGCGCACCAGATATTCCTTGTCTTCGCCCATGTATGGCGGCTCTTTGCCATCGGCACGTTTCAGTCGGCTGTGCTTTGCCCACGTCAGTCCCAGCCACATACCCATGCGTGGGTGAAAGGCATTGAGCAGCTTTTGGCAGCAGCGGTTGTGAAACACCTTGCGCAGCAGTTTGAACTTCGCGTCGGGGTCGCCCAGTCCGTCGCCGTGTGCCATAAAGAAAACCTTGTCGCCTATTTCGGTGGTCAGTTCGTGGCGGTGCAGAATTACTCCGCACTCTTCCTCAAGATAACCGTAAGTCCAAATGTCGTGGTTGCCCGTGAAGAAGTGCACCTCCACACCCATGTCGGTCAGCTCCGACAGCTTGCCTAAAAACCTTGTGAAGCCCTTTGGTACAACGTATTTATACTCGTTCCAAAAGTCAAACATATCGCCCAGCAGATACACCGCCGAGGCATTGTCCTTTATGCTGTCGAGAAACCTTACCAGTCGGCGCTCCTGAGTGCGTTTGTGCTCAATGGCGAGCGAGCCGAGGTGTGCGTCAGATATGAAATATACGTTTTTCACTCTTTTTGCTTTTTGTGGCTTGTTTCGTTTGCGTTTTTGACTTGTTGCAGCCTCAAGGGAAATAATTGCAATTTTTTTATAATTGCGATAATGCCCTTCGTGGCTTATTCAAAACCTAATTCCACGCGAGCCTCTTCCGTCATCATGCTCTGGTCCCACGTTGGTTCAAACACCAAGTTGACGTTGGCTGACTTAATGCCCGACAGCCCTTCAACCTTCTGTCTTACGTCCTCCAGTATGAAGTCGGCGGCGGGGCAGGAGGGGGCGGTAAACGTCATGTCGATGTCAACCGTTGCGTCGTCCTTGACGTCAACTTTATATATCAGTCCGAGGTCATAGATGTTAACTGGTATTTCAGGGTCGTACACCGTTTTCAATACGTCAACTATCGATTCCTCGAGTTTAGTCTTTTCTTCCTGTGTCATTTGTCTTAGTTTATCGCTGCAAGTGCAAAAGTACATATTTTTTTTCATATAGCCATTCGTGCCAAATACATAAACGCAAATTATCCTTTTCGCAAGCGCCTCAAAGCCTTTACTGAAGCGTGTTCCCGTCGTTTTATCAGCGTGTGTTTTTCAATTCTCTCAGCTGAGAGAAAAAATTCCCCCAGTTGAGAGAAAAAATTCCCTCAGCTGACAGAAATATTTCTCCCAGCTGAGAGAGTTTTTCATGTCAGGCGAAACGATACTTGTTTTAGCGCTAATAAAAACATCAACTTACGCAGATGAA
>CAZPNJ010000204.1:2952-3981 GCA_964587765.1 uncultured Prevotella sp. | reverse complement strand
CTGGGGGAATTATTTCTCTCAGCTGAGAGAGATTTTTCTGTCAGTTGAGAGAATTGATAAAACTCACTATTTAGAAAGTTCAACTAAGGCGTAACAATTCTTCATCTTACGCAATTAAAAATTTCATTTCGCCCATCGCAAACTTTCACCCTAAACGAAACAATTCTTCAACTTCCCTCAGCGGGTGCGAAAAGTAAATAAACGGAAAAACGTTTGTGCGGTTCACGCTTTTTCTCTATATTTGCAATTGCAGTCAGTGCCACGGGCGATGCAAGCCGCCGTTAAGGGCGCCGCCAATTTCCGCCACGGCAAAGCGAAGGCTGCATTTTTGAGAGATTTACATTACTATTACAAAACAACGAAACGCAAATGACAGAAAAGAAACTGAAACAAGCTACGCTCTGCGTACGCGCTGGCTGGAAGCCCAAGAACGGAGAGGCTCGCCAACTGCCAATCATCCAAAGCACCACGTTTAAGTATGACAACTCAGACGAGATGGCGCAGCTCTTTGACCTGAAAAAGAGCGGCTATTTTTATACTCGCCTTCAAAACCCGACCAACGACGCAGTGGCACAGAAGATTGCCACACTCGAAGGGGGCGTGGGCGCCATGCTAACCTCATCGGGTCAGGCAGCCAACTTCTACGCTATATTTAATATATGTGAGGCAGGCGACCACATAGTGACAAGCAACGAGATATACGGCGGCACGTTCAACCTGTTCGGAGTAACACTGAAGAAACTGGGCATAGAATGCACGTTCGTAAACCCCGAAGACTCGGAAGAAGAGATACAGAAAGCCTTCCGCCCGAACACCAAGGCGCTGTTTGGCGAAACTATAACAAACCCCGGCTGCAACGTGCTCGACATTGAAAAGTTTGCCCGCATAGCCCACAAGAACGGCGTGCCACTGATAATAGACAACACCTTTGCCACGCCTATAAACTGCCGACCATTTGAATGGGGAGCAGACATTGTGACGCACTCCACCACTAAATATATGGACGGACATGCCACACAGGTGGGCGGT
>CAZPNJ010000204.1:0-2918 GCA_964587765.1 uncultured Prevotella sp. | reverse complement strand
GGACGAGTCGTATCACGGACTGACCTACGCAACGGCTTTCGGCAAGATGGGCTACATGACCAAGTTAGTGGCTCAACTGATGCGCGACCTCGGCTCTATTCCCGCTCCGCAAAACTCGTTCCTGTTGAACTTAGGACTTGAGACGCTGCACCTGCGCATGGCACAGCACTGCAAGAACGCCCAGAAAGTGGCTGAGTTCTTAGAGTCTGACCCTCACGTGGCATGGGTGAACTATCCGGGACTAAAAGGAAACAAAAACTATGAGTTAGCGCAGAAGTACCTGCCCCAAGGCTCGTGCGGAGTAATGTCGCTCGGACTGAAAGGCGACCGCGAAACCGCCATTCGCTTTATGGACTCGCTGCAACTGATAAACATAGTAACGCACGTGGCTGACGCCCAGACGTGTGTGCTGCACCCGGCAAGCCACACTCACCGCCAGTTATCAGAAGAGCAGCTGCGCCAGGCAGGCATAGCCCCCGACCTGATACGCCTGTCGGTGGGAATTGAGGACGTTGACGACATAATCGACGACCTCAGACAGGCCCTCGACAAGATATAATCACGAGCAAACAGATAAACGGCAGTAGGCGATTAAACACCCCGTCGCCGGCTGCCAGCCATCAACTGTTCATTGTCAATTATAAATTGTACATTGTTATGAGACACCCTATTAAACTAATCGTTTTGGCACTGATGCTGCTCACCGTCAGCACAGGCGCCATGGCGCAAAGCGCCAAACAGAAGAAAAGATGCAACTACGTAATGAGCTCAATGAAGATGGACAAGGCTCAGCGCCCACAGTTTCAGAAACTGTTTTATGCTTATCTGAAAGAGCTGAAGACGGCGAAAGACATCTACGATGCGCCCAAAGACGCAGTGAAATCAGACATTGACAAGCACAAAATCAGCGACAAGCAGGCGCAGGAACTTACCGCAAAGCGCTGGCAGTCAGACGAACAAAAGCTGAAAGTAAGGCGCAAATATGCCCCACTGTTCCAGAAGATGTTGGGCGCGAAAGGGGCATTCTACGTCTTCAAATACGCCAACGACAACATTGATGAATAGTCGTTGGAAACTTCAAAAACAAACACTTAAAAACTTAATCTACTATGGAAGTCGAAAAAATTATGCAAGAGCTGCAAAGAAAGCACCCTGGAGAGGCTGAGTATTTGCAGGCAGTGAACGAAGTGCTAAACTCAATCAAGGACGTTTACAACCAACACCACGAATTTGAGCGTGCGAAGCTGATAGAGCGACTGGTTGAGCCTGAGCGCATTTACACTTTCCGTGTGCCATGGACCGACGACAAGGGCGAAGTGCATGTTAACATCGGATATCGCGTGCAGTTTAACAGTGCCATTGGTCCATACAAGGGCGGACTACGCTTTCACCCTTCGGTGACGCTCTCCATCATGAAGTTCTTAGGATTTGAACAGACGTTCAAAAACGCACTGACCACTCTGCCGATGGGCGGCGCTAAGGGTGGTGCCGACTTCAGTATTCGTGGCAGAAGCGACGCTGAGGTAATGCGTTTCTGCCAGTCGTTCATGACCGAACTATACAGAAACATAGGCCCTAACGAGGACGTGCCTGCCGGCGACATCGGCGTGGGCAGTCGTGAGATAGGCTATTTGTTTGGCATGTATAAGAAACTGACTCATCGCTGGGAAGGTGTGCTTACTGGCAAAGGACTGGAATGGGGCGGTTCACGCATCAGACCAGAAGCTACGGGATACGGCGCACTGTACTTCGTAAACCAGATGCTTGCCACCAGAGGGTTCGACATTAAGGGCAAGACGGTTGCCGTTTCGGGCTTCGGAACCGTTGCATGGGGCGCAGTAAAGAAAGCCACTGAACTGGGCGCAAAGGTTATTACCATAAGCGGACCTGACGGCTACATATACGACCCAGAGGGAGTATCAGGCGAGAAGATTGACTACATGCTTGAACTAAGGGCTTCGGGCAACGACGTTTGCCAGCCTTACGCCGATGAGTTCCCTGAGGCTAAGTTCATAGCCGGCAAGCGCCCGTGGGAGCAGAAAGCTGACATATACCTGACATGCGCCACACAGAACGAACTGAACGGCGAAGACGCCGACCGCATATTGGCACACTCGCCGCTGTGCGTAGCCGAGGTAAGCAACATGGGTTGCACCGAAGAGGCAGTCAACAAATTCGTTGCGGCTAAGGCTTTGTTTGCTCCTGGCAAGGCGGTTAACGCCGGCGGCGTAGCCACATCAGGACTGGAGATGACGCAAAACTCGATACGCCTGACGTGGTCAGCCAAGGAAGTTGACGAGAAACTGCACTACATAATGCACTCTATTCATGAGCAGTGCGTAAAGTATGGCACTGACCCACAGACGGGCTACATAAACTATGTTAAGGGTGCCAACGTGGCTGGCTTCATGAAGGTAGCCAACGCCATGATGGCGCAGGGCATAGTATAAGCGAAGATACCAACGACGGGCGCCAAGGCAATAAAACGCCGTGGCGTCCGTTATATATAAGGTGAACCCTTTATACAAACATATAAGCAGGGCTCTTTTTTGTGTGCTATTACTACTTTCGCCTACGCTGACAGCGCTGGCACAGACGCAAAAAGGCAAAGCCACATATTACTCAAAGCGTGCTACGGGAAGCCGTACGGCAAGCGGTGAGCGACTGCATCACGACTCGCTCACGTGCGCACATCGTACATTCCCATTCGGAACTCTGCTGAAAGTGACCAACCTTAACAACAAGCGGTGGGTGATAGTAAAGGTTACAGACCGTGGACCGTTCTCGCGCGGCAGAATAATTGACCTGTCGTGGCGAGCAGCTAAGGAACTCGACATAATAGCCCACGGCGTGGCTATGGTTGAGGTAGAGCCATATACTGGAGTAAAAATCCCGTATCGCTATTCGGGCGGAGGACC
>CAZPNJ010000203.1:0-3982 GCA_964587765.1 uncultured Prevotella sp. | reverse complement strand
ATACGTTTCTTTTTTGAAAAACGTCGCAAATCGTTTTTCCGTGCTTAGAGGTATGTGAGGATCAGGGGGTTGACACATACACATTTCTTGCAGTGGTGAACTTCACCATCAACGGCTATCGCGAGTATGATGATATAAGTCATTTTTCAGTGCCTACGCTTTTGCAGTATCTGCAAAAGTCTCACTCTTACTTTCTGGAATTTGCCTTGCCATTTATAAGACGTGAACTTGTGGAGGGGCTTGACGAAAATGACAACCTCGCACGACTGATATTGAAGTTGTACGATGAATACAGTCATGGCATAAAGAAGCACATGCAGTATGAGGAGAAAACAGTATTCCCATACGTAAAGACTTTGATTGAAGAGGGTAGAGACGAACTCGCTGAGGGTACAAACGAACTTGACATTCACACTTTCTCAAAGCATCATGGCACTGTTGAGAAGAAGTTGTCAGAACTGAAGAACATTATAATAAAATATCTGCCATCAGACGGAAAGCGCAACAACCAACTGTCGCACACGCTTTACGACATTCACGACTGCGAGGAGTGGCTGAAAAACCATTCGCTGGTGGAGGACGAAATCTTTATACCTGCCGTTCGCAACATAGCGCAGCGCCTGCGCCAGAACGATGTGACGGTTAAGATTTCAAACATGATTAGCAAGACCTCCGATCCGGGCAATGCTCTTAGTGACAGAGAAAAAGACGTGGTGATAAGCCTTGTGCAGGGCATGACAAACAAGGAGATTGCCGACCACCTGTGCATATCAATAAACACAGTCATCACCCATCGGAAGAACATAGCCAAGAAATTGCAGATACACTCTGCTGCGGGTCTGACCATTTACGCTATAGTAAACAAACTTGTAGATATATCAACGGTTAAGCTGTAATAGCTTAACCGTTTTTGTTTAACGCCTTGCGCTTTTTGATAATGTGCTTATCGATTGTTAGTTTTGCGCTTTTTGCATTTTTGTCATGACAAAATAGTACCTTTTGGTATAGGCACTATTTCAAAGCAGAGTTTACCAATCGTTCATAAACCAAGCCTAAGTCGGCAAATCGCATGAGGCTGTTGTGGGCAGCATGTTGCAGACCAACGTTTGTGCTGCTGAGCGCAGTCTTGGCTTGGTCAATAAACTCGTTGATGCCACGCTCGTTAGGTTCTTGTCCCTTCATAAACAGGCGGGCGAGAATGTGATAGCCACAAATCTGGCGCAGTTCATTGTCGGAGGCTATCCATGTGTAGGCAATCTCTGGCGCAAAGTCGAGGTGCTGATACAGGTTGAAGGCAGCCATCTCAGCAATCTCCTGCGATGTGGTCTGTTCCATCCATACGTCAGCGAGTTCTCTTGACATACGCTCTTTGGGCATAATCATGGTTGCTATGATTTTGCACTCGCGCACATTGTCTTTCCAAAGAGCGATGGCAAGATCATAGTCTTCGCCAATCTCTTTCGCCATCTTCTTTAGTTCGGGCAGTGGCACTCCCCAGTTGACGTGGTAGTTGACGCCCTTTTCGCGCATTGACTGCGAGGCTACTCCGTTCATCATCAGTCTGAACGACTGCTTTATCTGTTTTACTTTATCTTCCATTGTGTGGTGCTTTGGCGTTTCGGCAGACTATAGTGTGGCGTACTCGTCAGAGTATCTGAGCATTTGATGGGTGTAACCCTCAGTATAGTCAATCGTAATGTCGGTGATGTTGCCCTCAGAGTCGAAGACTGGCTTCAGCCAAGGGTTTATGAAGCCTTTGTATGGCGCAATGTTCAGTCGCTTGTAGCGCTCCAACACCTCAGCATGAAGGTCTTTGTCAACGGCTATTGCGTAGGTTTCGACCAAGTGCTTTGCAGCATCGAAGTCGCCCTCGCTCTTTATGCGCTGTATCTCGCAAAGGAGTTTTGCGAACAACTCTCGCAACTGTTCGTATGAGTTTACGCGAACGTATGTCTTACCATCTTTCTTGATGAACTCAACGGCTGGCTGCTTTGGGTCGCAATGGTCAAGCGCCCAATGGGCAATGAGCGAGCGATTGCGCATGTGCGCTTCCTCAATCTGCTTGCCTGGCTTGATGCGCACCAACTGCGTCATAAGTCCATTCATTATATAGGTATAGTATTGCGACTTGTAGGCTTCACTGTTTTCAGTCAAGCCTAAGACTGTCAACTTGTTGTCGGCTATATAATACAGTCCGAACAGGTCGGCGCGAGCCTCTTCAATGGTGTCCGCGTAAGCTCCGAGAGCGTTAGGGTCAGTGCCAGGGAGCAGCTGTCCGCTGCCATGTCCTAAACATTCATGTAGGTCTGTGTGTAAATCGTCGCACACATCGCCATACTTCTTTATCAGTTCGATGGTTTGCTCGTCAACGACAAACTCCTCTTTGAAGCCGTTGCCCTGAGCTGCTTTGTTGTATGCCTCCGTTAGGTTGCCAATGGTTACGCTCTTTGAGCCATACGCAGCTCTAATCCAGTCAGCGTTTGGCAGGTTTATGCCTATGGCTGACGAGGGATATTCGTCTCCGCCAAGCATGGCTGCGCAAATGACATTGGCACTTACGCCCTTAACCTTAGCCTTCTTGAAGCGAGGGTCAACGGGCGAATGGTCTTCAAACCACTGTGCGTTCTGGCTTATCAGTTGGGTACGCTTGGTTGCCTCCTTGTCTTTGTATTCAACAAGTCCCTCCCACGAGCCTTTTATGCCGAGTGGGTCGCCATACACTTCAATGAAACCGTTTATGAAATCGATGTCGCCCTCATGTGCCTGTAGCCATGCTATCGAGAACTGGTCAAACACCTTCAAGTCGCCCGTCTCATAGTAGTTTACAAGCATTGCTATTATGCGCTTCTGCTCATCGGTTTCAGCCACTTGTGCAGCCTTCTTCAGCCAAAAGACAATCTTTGTGAGTGCCTTGCCATATAGGGTGGAGGTGGTCCATGTCTGTTCCTTAACTACTCCGTCTTCCTTTACGAGTGTGCTGTTAAGTCCATACGATGGTGGCTCCTGCTCGTTGGCATCTGCAAGCGATGCGTAGAAGTCTTCAGCCTCTTTCTGCGTAACGCCCTGATAGAAGTTGCAGGCTGAGGTCTTTACCAAGTCCTCGCCCGACTGTTTGTTCACTCGCTTGGGAAGAATGTCGGGATTGAACATAACGGGCAGAAGTTCCTCTTCCACCTGTTTCATGGTTATGCCATGAGGCAGTCGCTTAGCACCAAGTTTCTGAATTTCGCCTCTGAGGAAAGTCTCAGAAAACTCTGGCTTAAACTTGTCGCAAGCATAGTGGTGGTAAATGCCGTTAGCAAACCAAAGCTGTTTCAAATAAACTACCATTGCTTTGTAATCGGCGCAGTCTTTGTCGCCAGCGTAGTTATTTGAAACAGCCTCAAGCAAATGCCTTATCGCAAGATTGTATCTTCCGAACTGGTCTGTTACGATATCTCTGCCGAGTAGGGTTGCCTTAGCCAAATAATAGATATACTTCTTTTGCTGTAGCGATAGGCTTTCAAAGCCGTTAAGCTTATATCTAAGCATTTGAATGTCAGCAAAGCACTCGTCAGAATATGTAAAATGTTGCATTATGTCTGTTGTGTGTATGAGGGGCTTTTGATTTGTATTAAAGTTCTTGTCCGTGCCTTTGTATTAACCAATCTTCTGGTCTTCGTAAGAAGGAATTTCGGGCTTTTCAAACTTTGTGTATCTGATACGATACTCGCGAGGAGTCATTCTGTTTACTCTGTAGAACGATGCGTAGAACGACTGACGGTTAGCGAAACCAACCATGTCAGAGATGTCCTCCATTGACTTGTCTGCATAGTCCTTGTCAGTGAGTAGCATCATAGCTTCCTCAATGCGATACTTGTTCACGAAAGATGTGTAGTTCATTCCGAACTTAACATTTACCACAGCAGAGATGTATCGTGTGTTGGTTCCAAGCATGACGGCGAGCTTCTTTGCAGAGAAGTCCTTATCTTTATACTTGTGC
>CAZPNJ010000202.1:0-4011 GCA_964587765.1 uncultured Prevotella sp. | reverse complement strand
ATTCCAATAGACGACGAACTGACATACAAACTATATCAGGAAGGCAATACTATAGGAACGTTCCAGTTTGAGTCGGCAGGTATGCAGAAATATCTGCGCGAACTGCACCCTACCACGTTTGAAGACCTTATAGCCATGAACGCTCTGTATCGTCCGGGACCTATGGACTACATTCCTGACTTTATCAAGCGAAAGAACGACCCCTCGCAGGTGAAGTACGACATACCCTGCATGGAGAAATATTTGAAAGACACATACGGCATCACCGTTTATCAGGAGCAAGTGATGTTGCTCTCGCGCCAACTTGCCGACTTCACCCGTGGCCAGAGCGACGCTCTGCGTAAGGCTATGGGTAAAAAGAAGAAAGACATCGTTGACAAGATGAAGCCGATGTTTATTGAAGGTGGCAAGAAGAACGGACACGACCCAAAGATACTTGAAAAGATTTGGGCTGACTGGGAGAAGTTCGCTTCATACGCCTTCAACAAGAGTCACGCAACGTGCTACTCGTGGGTAGCTTTCCAGACGGCTTACATGAAAGCGCACTACCCTGCTGAATATATGGCGGCGGTAATGTCAAGAAACATATCAGACATAACGCAGATCACCAAGTTGATGGCAGAGTGTAAGTCTATGGGCATAGCCACGCTCGGACCAGACGTAAACGAGAGCCGACTGAAATTCTCGGTCAACAGCAAGGGAGAAATTCGTTTCGGACTGGCTGGCATTAAGGGCATGGGCGACGCAGCAGCACAAGCTATAATAGACGAGCGCGAGAAACGAGGTCCGTACAAGGATGTGTTTGACTTGGTACAGCGTGTAAACCTGAGCGCAGCCAACAAGAAAGCATTTGAAAGCTTAGCACTGAGCGGCGGTTTTGACTCGTTTGGCATTGACCGTGAGCGATATCTTGCAAACTACGATGGCGCAAACACGCCAACATTCCTTGAAGTGCTCGTGCGCCACGGACAATTGTATCAGCAAGAGCAGGCAGAAGTTAAGAACTCACTGTTTGGCGGTGAAGATGCAGTTGAGATAAAGACACCTGTTTTCCCCAAGGCAGAAAAATGGAGCAGCATAGAGCGTCTGAACAAAGAGCGCGACTTGGTGGGAATATACCTGTCGGCACACCCGCTCGACGAGTTCCGACTGGTGTTTGACACCATGTGCAACATGACTTGTCCTGACATAGAAGACGATGAGAAACTGACAACGGTAGAGCAATTCACGTTTGGTGGCATGGTAACAGCAAGCACAGAGCGCCTTTCAAAGAATGGCAACCCATACGGCGTGGTCGTAATGGAAGACTTTGCGGGTGCATGCAAGCGATACATCTTCGGCAACTCATGGACAAGTTGGCGCAGCTGGTTTGCCACAGGCGAAAGACTGTTTGTAACGGGCAAGATGTATAAAAGATTCCCCAACAGCGAGCGCTACGAATTTATGATTACGAACGTGCAGCGATTGACAGACACACTAAGAGACATAAAGATTAGCAGCATAACACTAAACGTTGAGGAAGCTGTATTTGACGACGTGTTTCTGCAAGAGATGAACACCATATTCAGCAATGAGCAGGGCGAAACCCGACTATATTTCAACGTACACTGCGCCGACGGCTATCTGAATTTGTGCTCAAGAAATCATGAGATAAAGGTTACGTCAGAGTTGATTAACTACCTGAAAGAACATGAGATAGACTACAAGCTGACAAGATAAAGATACTTTGGCACGGTATTTGCTTAATGACTAATGAGCGTATATATAAATAATGTACGCGCGAGAATAAAAGACAAATCAATATTATAACAGAAAGGAATTTAGAAAATGGAAGTTACAATCACAACTGAGAATTTCGAGAATTATAAGAATGGCGAACTGCCATTGGTTGTTGACCTATGGGCTACATGGTGTGGTCCTTGCCGTATGCTTGGACCAGTTATCTCTGAACTCGCTAACGACTACGACGGAAAAATCGTAGTTGGAAAGTGCGACGTTGAAGACAATCAAGACATTGCCATGGAGTTTGGCGTAAGAAACATTCCTACAGTTCTCTTCTTTAAGGGTGGACAGCTGGTTGACAAGTTTGTAGGCGCTGGCAGCAAAAACGCTCTCGACGAGAAGTTCAAGGCACTGCTATAATTCAGACATAGCGCAGCCGTAATGACTGTTTAGGATTATCGCCACGCCGACGTCAGTCGCCAAACATCCAGCAAAGGAAGCGATTTAACACAGGTATGGAGAATCGCCACCAACGATATTTCGTGATGGGAGTGCCGCCAAAGTTTATCAAAAACTCACGCTGAGGATAATGATAGAAAGGCAGCCCCCCGTCTAAGAAATAAAGATGGGCGTAATTATGGTTATAGGCATACTGAATGGTATGCCAAATGGTGTGAGCGTTAGGATGAAGCGCATGATATGTTTTGCGCTTTGAGGCGAAATACCAAAGGAAGGCATTGCCCTGCTCATATGAGCAAGCACTGCCTCCTATTATTTTATCCCTATATATAGTAAGGAAAACCTTAGCGTTTTCTGATTTTACAAGTTCCTGAAACAATTCTTCTGACGGTATGAAGCGCCAGAACTTCAGACGGTTAAAGCGCTTCAACAGCATATAGAAAGTGTGAATTTCCTCAGCGTTTTGGGCTTCGCGCGTTATAACACCGTGGCTTTTAGCCCGCATTATCTGGTTGTGAAGTTTTTCTGAAAGTTGTTCGCTTGGGTCAGTATCGTCGTCAAGTGTTTCGCACACCTCTTGCCAACCCACAGGGAAATAATCGTTGCGACGAAACTGTTGATAGCCGAACATCTTAGTGCTGATGTCGGAGAACTCGATGTATAGACACAGGAACTTGCGCTTTAGCACACGCGTAATGCTGCTAAGCAACAACCCGAACACATGGTTTTTCTGTTCTTCGGTTAGTTTTTCATCGTAGCAGCCTTCGCCATAAATTCTCGCCTGAGTAAAAAGATATGGGAAAGGGAGAATGCTGGCACGGCGACGAGTAGTGGCGAGCATTTGCCCCACGATTGTGCCATCAGTGGCTTGGGCTATTGCCATGTAAGGTGAATGAGCAGGAATTTTCTCTAAGATACGGAACAATTCGCTGCCGTGAAAGAAATAAGAGTTGCTGATATTGTCGGGTAACTCTCTGCTGCGACTGATTATTTTGACCGAGAAGTCTTCCATCTCTTTTTCTTCAACCATAAGGCTTTCTTTTCCTCATAGTCTCTGCGCTTGCGCTCCAAGTAATTGTCTGCCATAACCTATTGCCTTAAATTACTGGTGAGTATAGATGACAGATATCTTTATTGGCGCGTTAGGATTGGCGCTGCCACCAACAAGTTTAGTGTTGGCAAGTGAGAGGTCGTGAACTATACGCGTTATGGTTGTAGTAGAATTTAGCGTGTTTGAAGTCGTAGTAACAGGCACTAAAACTACTTTATTCCAGTTCTTACTGGCTGTGCCGTTACGATATGAATTATACATATTCTTCACCAACTGACTTATATTACTAAAGGTGTAAGTGTTAGTTGTACTAACATACGAAGTCAGGTATGAGTTGCGATAGTCAGCAAGCTCATTGTTCTCGAAGAAGCGTGTCAAACTGTCGGCTGGCAAAAGCAGCAATGTCTTTGGTATGCCGAGGTTATATTTGTTTACGTTACCCTCGTTTATGCGAGTGAGCGTAACCTTTGCTGAATTGATAGTGTCGCCTTCGTGCCCCTTCATTATATCCAAAACTGGCAAAGTCATCTCGGTGAATATTCCTGCCGGAGTCTTAAGATAGGTGCATGTATCAGCAGAAGCAAGTTCACGAAGTGCCTGCTTGTCGTTTTGAATATTGCTTGCCAACAGCACTTCTTCTGTACCAGGGAAAGAAGCCGTTCCCTCGTAAGTGCTGTCGCCGGCTGTATATGTGAAGTAAACGTTAAGCTGAGTGTTTAATATGTATGCCATTGAGCCAAGACCTCCCTGATGCTTAAAGTAGAAGCCTGGAGCAACAT
>CAZPNJ010000201.1:0-4011 GCA_964587765.1 uncultured Prevotella sp. | reverse complement strand
GGGCCACGTTACTGCCTTCGAGATTTCAATCACAGAATTAAAGTCACCCGGACTTGATATTGGGAAACCTGCTTCAATAACATCTACGCCCAACTGTTCAAGTTGCTTTGCTACTTGTATCTTTTCAACTGTATTTAACTGGCAACCTGGCACCTGCTCGCCATCTCTCAGTGTTGTATCGAATATGAATAACCTATCACTCATCGTTACTATTTTGTTGATTGTTTACTATACCTCGTTTTTACTTTTACGATTTAATGAAAGAGCCTTTCTCACTTCATCGGAAGTGGAAAGGCTCTAACATATCTTTCAAGCATTGCTACATGCACACCTTAACACTTCCGTCCACTTTATGTAGTCGAATATTTAGGGTAATGCTATGTAGAATACTCAGTGTAATCATATTGTTTATTCTAATATTATTTTGTTTTTACTGGTGCAAAGTTAAGCAAATTGTGCTATCCAACAAAGAATTTGAAACTTTTTTTATGCAAAAACTTATAATTTAGAAGTAATCAATATGGTTTTATGAAGTATTTTACTCCCACTCTATTGTTGATGGTGGTTTTGAAGAGATGTCATAACATACACGATTAACCCCACGAACCTTATTTATTATTTCGCTTGAAACGCTTGCCATAAAGTCGTAAGGCAAATGTGCCCAGTCAGCAGTCATTGCATCTGTACTGGTTACTGCGCGAAGCGCAACCGGATGTTCGTAAGTGCGCTCATCGCCCATAACTCCTACGGAACGAATTGTTGAAAGCAACACTGCCCCAGCCTGCCATACCTTATTATATAAAGACTCGCCATCTTCACATATATAATTGTGCATCTGCTCAATATAAATGTCATCAGCATCTTGAAGTATGCGCACCTTTTCAGGCGTTATGTCGCCAAGTATTCTTACAGCCAAGCCTGGTCCAGGGAAAGGATGGCGATTGATAAGACGTTCTGGCATCTGAAGTTGGTGACCTACTCGGCGCACTTCATCTTTGAACAACCATTTAAGAGGCTCACATAACCGCAGCTTCATGTCCTTAGGCAGTCCACCTACATTGTGATGACTCTTTATAGTCATACCAGTAATGCTTAAACTTTCTATTCTATCTGGATAAATAGTACCTTGAGCCAACCATTTTGCATCGGTTATTTTCTTTGCTTCGGCATTGAATACTTCAACAAAGTCACGACCGATAATCTTACGCTTTTGCTCTGGGTCAGTCACACCCTTTAAGTCAGCAAAGAACTTTTCGCTCGCATCAACACCAATCACATTCAGTCCTAAGCCCTTATAAGCCTCCATAACCTTTGTGAACTCGTTTTTGCGCAACATGCCATGGTCAACGAAAATGCAGGTAAGATTCTTGCCTATCGCCTTATTTAATAATGTGGCACAAACACTTGAGTCAACACCACCTGACAAACCTAATATAACTCTGTCGTTTCCGAGTTGAGCTTTCAGTTCTTCAACTGTTGTCTCTACAAACGATGCTGCGCTCCATTCCTGTTTACTTCCGCAAATATCTACAACAAAGTTTTTCAGCAATTGCTTTCCTTGCGATGTATGGTAAACCTCCGGGTGGAATTGCACTGCCCACAAAGGCAATTCTGTTGAAGCATAAGCAGCATTTTTAACGTCGGCAGTTGAGGCTATTACCTTGCAATCTGATGGTATTGCCGTTATAGTATCGCCATGACTCATCCAAACTTGCGAACCATCAGTAAAGCCTTTGAACAAAGCATTACTTTTGTCAATGAACTCTAAGTTTGCTCGTCCATACTCTCTTGAGTCGGCTTTTTCAACTTTTCCGCCACGCTCATTTGAAAGGAACTGAGCGCCATAACAAATGCCAAGTACAGGATATTTCCCAATAAAGTCAGACAGTTCGCACTTAAAAGCCTCTTTGTCGTGAACCGAGTAAGGCGAACCACTTAGAATAACTCCAATAACCGACTTGTCGTCCTTAGGGAATTTGTTGTAAGGCAGAATTTCGCAAAAGGTGTCAAGTTCACGTACACGACGACCAATAAGCTGTGTAGTTTGTGAACCGAAGTCTAAGATTACAATTTTCTGTTGCATTACTTTTTTATGTTGTTGATAGTTGTTTCAATACTTCTATTTTTCCAATATCCGTTAGCGACAAATCTTCCTGCACATAGCCGACGATGTCGCTATCAGCACAAGCCTTCAAGTAAAAGTCTATGATGCCAAACTTGTCTTCAAATGCTTGCATCTTCTTGAACAAACGAGGCGAAAAGACATGAATTCCAGAGAAAGCTAACATTTGACACTTACTGATGTCAAGGTCAGCATAAGGCGAACGCACTTCTTTGTTTTCTATATTTGTCCAACCTTTCAGGTGCATCTGTTCATCAAATAGCAAGTAGCGTTTTGTCTTTCGCTTACTGACCAGCAAAACCGCGTCGTGCAGTTTGCCCAATTCATAGATTTCAGCCAATCGGGCATTACTGATAATATCTACATTATGAATAAGTATTGGCTCGTCTTTTAAGAACAAATGCTCAGCCTTGCGCAAGCCACCACCCGTATCAAGCAGTTTATCCGATTCGTCGCTTATCTTTATTGGCAAGCCAAAATCTCGCTCAGAAAGGAACTGCTTTATCTGTTCCGCAAAATGATGAACGTTAACCACAATGCTATCCGTACCAGCATTACGCAAAGTTTCTATCGTATGTTCAAGCAGAGTTTTACCATTCAACTCCACTAAAGCCTTAGGCTTTGTGTCAGTCAGGGGCTTCAATCGTGTGCCAAGCCCTGCGGCAAATATCATTGAGTGCATTCGAATGTGTGTTTTATGCCTTGCTCTCTGTGAATAATGTGTACTTCTATTCCATATTTATCATGAAGATGCTCTGCCAAGTGTTGCGCACTGTAAACACTGCGATGTTGACCACCAGTACAGCCAAAGCAAAACATCAACGAAGTGAAACCTCTTTGTAGGTAACGTTCTACATGATGGTCGGCAAGGCGATACACTGACTTCAAGAACATCAGTATTTCTCCATCATCTTCAAGAAATCTTATTACTGGTTCGTCAAGTCCTGTAAGTTTCTTATATGGTTCGTAGCGCCCAGGATTATGAGTGCTGCGACAATCAAACACATAACCTCCGCCATTGCCAGATGGGTCTTCTGGTATTCCTTTATGGAACGAGAAGCTATACACAGTAACAACCAAAGGACCTTTGCCATCATATTTTGAATAGGTTGGCAAGCCGTCCATCGGGTTTTGAGGGTATATTGAACTGTCAGTCGTTTTATATCCATCTGAGCGCTCGGCTATTTGGGGTTCTTCCTTTGCAAACTGTGGCAATTCAGTCAGTCGCTTTAACACGTCCATCATTGTTGGATATGGGAAAACCTTTGAGCCAAGACTTAACAAATCGCGCAGATTATCCATTGCTGGCGGAATACTTTCTATGAAGTGTTGCTTGCGCTCGAAATAGCCTCGGAAACCGTATGCGCCCAATACTTGCAAAGTACGGAAGAGAACGAACAAACTAAGTCGATGAACAAAGTGTCTGCGCGAAGGCACTTCAGTGTATTGTTTTAATGCCTCGTAATATTCTGCCACTAACTGGCGACGCAGTTTATATGAATATCTTGCCGATGCTTGCCAAAGGAAACTTGCAAGGTCGTAATAGTAAGGGCCACGTCTACCACCCTGAAAGTCAATAAAATGAGGATTACCATTAACATCGAGCATTACGTTGCGAGCTTGGAAATCGCGATACAAGAAACTGTCAGCCTCTTCTGCAACAAGGTCTTTGGCAAACATACGGAAGTCTGCCTCAAGCTTAAGTTCATGAAATTCCAGTTCGGAGGGTTTTAGGAAGCAGTACTTAAAATACTTTAGGTCAAACAAAACACTATTGGTATCAAACTCTGGCTGTGGGTAACAATTCTTGAAATCAAGTCCTCGTGCGCCCCTAATCTGTATATTGGGCAATTGGCGAATGGTGTTTATTAGCAACTGCTGCTCTCGCT
>CAZPNJ010000200.1:0-4058 GCA_964587765.1 uncultured Prevotella sp. | reverse complement strand
CTTTTATGGGTTTGGAGCCCATCTTGGCAAGAGAGTTGGAAGAATTAGGAGCAATCAATGTTGAACAGGGTAGGCGCATGGTGTCATTCACGGGCGACAAGGAAATGATGTATCGCGCTAACTTTCAACTTCACACAGCGATACGTATTTTAAAACCCATCAAGCGCTTTCAGGCTACTTCGGCTGACGAGGTGTATGAGGAAATAAAAAAGATAAGTTGGGAAGAATATATAGGTGAGGGCAAGACGTTCTCGGTTGACTCGGTTGTTTACTCAGACGAGTTTCGCAATTCACGTTTCGTGACATATAAAGTGAAAGATGCCATCGTGGACTATTTCCGCGAGAAGACGGGCGCACGCCCTAATATATCGGTGGCTAACCCAGATATAAGGCTGAATATACACATCGCCGACAAAGACGCGACCCTTTCGCTTGACTCGAGTGGTGAGAGCCTTCATCGCAGAGGTTATCGCCAAGAGTCCGTTGAGGCTCCGCTCAACGAAGTGCTGGCTGCCGGTATGATACTGATGACCGGTTGGCGAGGCGAAACCGATTTTATTGACCCGATGTGTGGCTCTGGTACGTTGCCGATAGAGGCTGCGCTGATAGCTCGCAACATGAGCCCTGGCATATTCCGCAAGGAGTTCGCTTTTGAAAAGTGGCAGGACTTTGACCAAGAGCTGTTTGACAAAATCTATAACGATGACTCTCGCGAGCGCGAGTTTAATCACCATATATATGGTTACGATATAGATGTGAAGGCTGTTAACACAGCTCGCATGAACGTGCGTGCGGCAGGCCTTTCAAAGGATATCACTATTGAGGAGCGCGACTTTAAGAACTTTACTCAGCCACAAGAGAAAGCGATTATGGTGATGAATCCTCCTTATGGCGAGCGCATCTCTACGCCAAACCTGTTGGCCACATACAAAATGATTGGCGAGAAACTGAAGCGCGACTTCACGGGTAACGAGGCGTGGGTGCTCTCTTATCGTGATGAGTGTTTCAAGCAGATTGGACTGAAACCATCTATAAAGACTCCGCTATATAACGGCTCGTTGGAATGTGAGTTCCGCAAATACACTATGTTTGACGGAAAACTGAAATCGTTCAGAGAGCATGGTGGTGTCGTAAAGACTGAGGACGAAAAGCGACAGATGGCTGAAAAGCATCGCTTCAAACGTCATCGCGCCGACTTTAAGCAGCGCATGGTTGACGATGAGGAAAACGACATGGGCGACATACGCTCGTTTAAGTTCCACTCATTGGAGCGTAAGGAAAGCCGTGGTGGCAGAGGAAAAGGCAGAAAAACTTGGAATTAAATAAGGTGGTAAGCGTTTTCAATATGAAAAAACTGTTTCTTATGCTCTTGGCGACATTGCCAATGCTAAGTATGGCGCAACTGAAAGATCTTACACTTGAAGAACTGAATTTCGGTGGTTCAAATTATCACTCCATGCGACCTGAAAACCGCTATGCCACATGGTGGGGCGACAGGCTCGTAAGACAGGAAGCGGAACAGGTTAGCGAGATAAGTCTGAAAACCGGTAAAGAGCATAAGCTGTTTTCGCTTGACGACGTGAACGCATGGGTGGGGCTGACTGGCAAGAACAAGGTTCACTCTTTGTATTATGCGGAATTTCCATACGCAGACCGTTCGTTGGTGCTGTTGAATAATGGCAGCGAGCGCCTGCTCGTTGACTGGCAAAAACATAACGTTGTATGGCGACAGAAAACTCGCAAAGGCGCTCAGGCTGAGGCTTGGTCGGCTCAAAGCAAGGCGCTGGCATTCGTGCGCAAAGATAATATATACGTTACGCTCGGCTCAGGTAAAACCGTGCAACTCACTACCGATGGCTCTGCCGACATTGTGTATGGCCAGAGTGTTCACAGAGATGAGTTTGGCATTTCAAGTGGCCTGTTCTGGAGCGAAGATGGAACAAAACTGGCGTTTTATCGCATGGACCAGAGCATGGTTGCTGACTATCCACTGACAAACATATTCAGTCGTGAAACGACGCTCGACAACATAAAATACCCCATGACTGGCGAAACGAGCCATAAGGTTTATGTCGGAGTTTACGATACGCAGACCAACCAATTGGTGTATCTGAACGCAGGTGACCCGACAGACCGTTATTTCACGAATATAAAGTGGAGCGTTGACGGACGAAGTGTTTATATGAAAGAGCTCAATCGCGACCAAACCGATATGCAACTCACAAAGTATGATGCGCAGTCGGGCGATAAACTGGCAACGCTATACACTGAGCACGATGATAAATACGTAGAGCCGCTCAACACTATTGAGTTCTTGCCTTGGGACAGCCAGAAGTTCATCATGCAAAGTCAGAAAGACGGCTATAACCACTTGTATCTGTTCTCAGCCGAGGGCAAGCAGTTGAAACAGCTGACCTCTGGCAAGTGGGTGGTAACCAGTCTTGTGGGCTTTTCTGAGAAAGACCGTAGCGTAGTGTTTGTTGGTACAAAGGCTCACGATTTGCAGCGTAATATATATAAGGTGAATGTAAAGACAGGCAAGATAACTGCTCTTGACAATCAGCGTGGCGTTCATCACCCATCATTGTCAAAGACAGGCGCTTACATCTTTGATAACTATTCAGAGCCAACCGTGCCACGAAAGATTGACTTGACAGAGGTGGCAACCGCAAAACGCATTAACTACCTAACGGCAAAAGATACATGGCAGGGTTACAAGCAGCCAATAATAGAAAGTGGCTCGCTGAAGGCTGCCGATGGACAGACCAATCTGTATTGGCGCATGGTAAAGCCACACGACTTTGACCCGCAGAAGAAATACCCTGCTATAATATATGTATATGGTGGACCACACGCTCATAACGTTGAGGCTTCGTGGCACTATCTGACACGTGGCTGGGAGCCATATATGGCAGAGAAAGGCTACATTATATTCATCTTGGATAATCGTGGCTCAGAGGCTCGTGGCAAAGACTTTGAACAGGCTACATTCCGCCACCTCGGAGTGGAAGAGACCAAAGACCAAATGAAGGGCGTGGAATATCTGAAGTCGCTGCCATACGTTGACGCAAATCGCATGGGCGTTCATGGCTGGAGTTTCGGAGGATATATGACCATAACGATGATGACATCTCACCCTGAAGTGTTTAAGGTGGGTGTTGCTGGCGGACCTGTCATTGACTGGAAGTGGTATGAGGTAATGTATGGCGAACGTTATATGGATACGCCACAGACCAATGCCGATGGCTATGCTCAGTGCTCGCTGCTGAACAAGGTGGACAGTTTGAAAGGTAAGTTGCAGATAATAATAGGTCAGGAAGACCCCGTTGTAGTGCCACAGCACGCACTCTCGTTTATTGAAAAGTGCATAGAGAAAGGCAAGCAGCCCGACTTCTTTACCTATCCAGGTGAGCCTCACAATATGAGAGGCTATAAGAGTGTGCATCTGCACGAACGCATAACAAAATACTTCACGGACAACCTTTAGTCTGTGAAGTTTCTTTTTATGGTATTGTAAAAAACGAATAATAAATAAGAACTATAACATGAATATATTGCTATTAGGAAGTGGTGGCAGAGAACATGCCTTGGCATGGAAAATCGCTCAGAGTAAAAAAGTAGAGAAATTGTATATCGCACCAGGTAATGCCGGTACGAAAGAGGTGGGCGAAAACGTAAACATTGGTGTCAACGACTTTGAGGCCATAAAAGACTTCGTGGTCAAGAATAATGTTGATATGGTGGTAGTTGGCCCTGAAGACCCATTGGTAAACGGTGTTTATGATGAGTTGAAGGCCGACGAGCGCACAGCAAATATTCCTGTTATAGGCCCTTCTAAGAGTGGCGCTCGCATGGAGGGAAGTAAAGAGTTTGCAAAGGAGTTTATGGTGCGCCATAATATTCCAACCGCCCGATTTAAGTCAATAACCTCAGACAATATAGACGAAGGCATACATTTTTTGGAAACTCTAAAGGCTCCTTATGTGCTTAAAGCAGACGGATTGGCTGCCGGTAAGGGTGTGCTTATCATAAACGACCTACAGGAAGCTAAGCAGGAA
>CAZPNJ010000199.1:3122-4061 GCA_964587765.1 uncultured Prevotella sp. | reverse complement strand
GTCGCGACAACTACACTGACGGCAACAACAACGGAGTGCTTGACGGACAGTTGATTACCGACTATAACGGTGCCACAGCCATGCAAAGCCCGAACTTCAACACCACTCACCCACTGGAAATAGAAACTGCCGCCGAGGCATACCAGCACATTGTTGACGGCGTGGGCGCTTCAAGAGTGCGCGACATACACGACCGCCGCATAATAGAGCAACTGACATCGTTAGGCACAAAAGGTGCTATCATAGATAATGAGAGTCAGGTGGGTGGCATTGGCACCATAGCCAACGGCACAGCCGAAAAAGACACTGACGGCGACGGAATGCCCGACGCTTGGGAAACAGCCAACGGCTGCGACCCCAATAAGGCTGACGCAACAAGCGACGTCAACAACAACGGGTTCAACAATATTGAAGACTATGTAAACAGTCTGGCACAGAAGACCACTTATATAATGGCACCGGGCAACCTTGCGGCAACGACAATGAGCGAAAACAAAGTGAAACTGACGTGGACGCTCTACGACAATGCCGACAGCATCATGGTAGAGACTTCTACCGACGGTAAGGAGTTTACGTTTTACAAATGCTTGCCGGGAATATTATCAGGACTGATGATGAGCGACCTTGACGCTGAAACGATTTATTATTTCCGCATACGCAGTAAGGTGGGCGACACCTTTTCAAACTATTCAAACACGGTGTCAATACATGACGAGTTCATGCGCGGTGGCGGAGGAACGCCTGCCGGCGTAAGCACTTTCACCCCTGAGGAAGGTATGTTTTACCGTATCATAAACTATGCCACCATTCCATATAACAAGGCTACCACCAATGATGGCACACCTAAATACTTCACCTTTACCGACCGAGGAGCTCTTGGCACTACGGAAGACTACACTTGGAACGACACCCGACTAATCTGGCAAATAAATGAGGTAG
>CAZPNJ010000199.1:0-3089 GCA_964587765.1 uncultured Prevotella sp. | reverse complement strand
CAGCCGATACATCAGCGGCAACGACAACGTAACTATTAACGGCGAGGCACGCATAGGTGCATCAGACAAGCCAGACACACTGACCATAACACACACAGGTGACGTTACGCTGAAATGCTCTGGTTCAACAAATAAGTTCTCGCTTTTCCGCATAAACAGCCCCAAGAACAATGGCTATCAAATTCGTGCCAAAGGCTTTGCCGATAACTGGTTCTGGGGCAGCGGTCCTTACGACCGTGCCGATATGGTTTACACTTTTGCGCCAATAGAGGCAAGCCGACTGGGCATAACACCAGAGCCAACAGCCGTGAAAGAAATAAATGGTTACTCGCCCGTAGTTTCGCGCCGCTATTACTCGATACAGGGCACCGCTATTTCAAAACCCGTCAGCGGAACGGTTTGCATACAGGTTGAGCAGTTGCAAAACGGCGAAAATAGAATAACCAAACTTTACTAAAATAATAATTATCAGAAGTTACGGATAAACCATAGGCTGAAAACAAGCAGCCACATACCCACGGAAGTTTCGCCAATTTAGTAAAAATGGCGCCTGAATAACAGAATTATAAGTACAGATAGACAAAAACTTACAAATTATTATTGCAGGAATGGATTTTATTACTACATTTGTAGCCAAGTTTTGCTTTCGCCGATTTGTATTCGGGTGAGCTTAATATTAACAACACACAAAAATGAAAGTATTAAAATTTGGCGGAACATCCGTGGGTTCCGTAAAAAGTATTCTCAGCGTAAAAGCAATCGTTGAGAAAGAGGCTAAGAAACAGCCCGTTATTGTGGTGGTAAGTGCACTCGGAGGCATTACCGACAAACTGCTCTATACAGCCCAGCTGGCGCTGAAAGGCGACGAGGCGTGGCAAAGAGAGTATAAGGCGATGGTAGAACGCCACCATAATATTATAGACACCATCATTACCGACACCGACGCGAGAGAGAAGTTGTTCACCAAAGTTGACTCACTGCTTGAACAACTCAAGAGCATTTACTTTGGAGTTTTTTTAATACACGACCTAAGCGACAAGACGCAAAACACCATAGTCAGTTATGGAGAGAGAATATCGTCGCGCATAGTGGCTACGCTTATCCGTGGCTCTCAATGGTTTGACTCAAGACAATTCATAAAAACCGAGTTTAAGAACAAGAAAAACCATCTTGCGGCAGAGCTCACCAACAAACTGGTGATGGACGCCTTCAGCGACCTGCCCCGCATTTCACTTGTGCCAGGTTTTATCAGCACCGACAAAGACACTGACGAGATAACCAACCTTGGGCGTGGCGGTTCAGACTATACCGCCGCAATAATAGCAGGTGCGTTGGGGGCAGAGAGCCTTGAAATATGGACCGACGTTGACGGGTTTATGACAGCCGACCCCAAAGTGATAAAAACCGCCTACACCATCAACGAGCTGAGCTACACCGAGGCGATGGAGCTGTGCAACTTCGGCGCAAAGGTGGTTTATCCGCCAACGATTTACCCCGTCTTGATAAAGGATATTCCGATAATCGTTAAAAACACCTTCAACCCAGAGGGACAAGGCACCGTAATAAAGAAAGAGATTGAAGACGACCGCAAGCCCATAAAAGGTATTTCAAGCATCAGCGGAACCACGCTCATAACCGTAACGGGTCTTAGCATGGTGGGCGTGATTGGCGTGAACCGACGCATTTTCACGGCATTAGCAGACAATGGCATAAGCGTATTCCTCGTTTCGCAAGCCTCATCTGAAAACTCCACGTCTATTGGCGTTAGGGACGAAGACGCCCAAGAAGCCATAAACGTGCTTAACGATGAGTTCGCTAAAGAAATCGTAACGGGAGCGATGTTTCCCATGAATGCGGAAAGCGGACTTGCCACAATAGCCATAGTGGGCGAAAACATGAAGCACACGCCTGGCATAGCCGGAAAACTATTTGGCACATTAGGACGCTCAGGCATATCCGTAATAGCCTGCGCGCAAGGAGCGTCAGAGACAAACATATCGTTCGTCATTGACGGAAGATATCTGAGAAAAGCGCTAAACGTTATTCACGACTCGTTCTTCCTATCAGAATACAAGGTGCTAAACCTGTTTATTTGCGGAGTAGGCACAGTGGGAAGCAAACTTATAGAACAAATACGCTCGCAATACGAGAACTTGAAAGAGACACGCCGACTGAAGCTCAACGTGGTGGGCATAGCAAGCAGTAAAAACGCTATTTACGACCGCGACGGCATAGACCTTAGCAACTATCGCGAACAACTGAAAACGTCGGAGCCAAGCAATGCCCAGAAACTGAGAGATGGCGTTATCGGCATGAACATTTTCAACAGCGTGTTTGTTGACTGCACCGCCAGCAAAGACATTGCCGACACCTACCAGTCGCTGCTCGAACACAACGTCAGCGTGGTGGCTGCCAACAAGATTGCGGCATCGAGCAACTACGACAACTATTACCGATTGAAGTCAACAGCCATGAAGCGTGGCGTATTGTTCCGCTATGAAACCAACGTAGGCGCTGGTCTGCCTATAATAGGCACCATAAACGACCTGCGAAATTCCGGCGACAAGATACTGAAAATAGAGGCGGTGCTAAGCGGCACGCTTAACTTCATATTCAACGAGATAAGTGCCGACGTTCCGTTCTCTGAAACCGTGCGCCGAGCCAAAGAGCAAGGCTATTCTGAACCAGACCCGCGCATAGACCTCAGCGGCACCGATGTTATACGCAAGCTGGTTATTCTCACGCGCGAAGCTGGCTATAAGGTTGAGACCACCGACGTGGAGAAGCATCTGTTCGTGCCTGACGACTATTTCCAAGGCTCGGTTGATGACTTCTGGCGCCGCCTGCCCGACCTTGACGCCGATTTTGAGGCTCGCCGCCAAGAACTCGAACGTGAGGACAAGCGATGGCGCTTTGTTGCCTCAATGGAGCAAGGCATAACCAAAGTTGAGCTGAAAGCCGTGGCAAACACGTCGCCTTTCTACAGCCTTGAGGGCTCAAACAACATAGTGTTGCTGACCACCGAGCGCTACCATGACTACCCTATGCAGATACAGGGCTACGGTGCTGGCGCCGACGTTACGGCAGCA
>CAZPNJ010000198.1:0-4080 GCA_964587765.1 uncultured Prevotella sp. | reverse complement strand
TTGGACTCTTTGCTGAGGTCAATCAGCAACTACTACAGAGCCAACGAAAGCTATGGGCAGGAGAAACTTAAATATCTAAGAAAGATGCGCCGAGAGTTTAACATATTCAGCCTGTTGCTGAGACTCTCGTGCGAAATGAACGACATCAGTTACAAGCGCTTTGCCGAACTGACGAAAGACTACACCGACATAGGACGGCAAATGACGGGACTGATAGAATACTTTAGTAATAACAGCGAAAGCCAGAACGCTCAGCCGGAGGGGTGACGCCCGAAGGTGAAACCTCTGAAACACGGGGAACAGGACCAAGGTCAGGGCGGAGAGCAAAATGAAAAAGGAAAATGATGACCGTCGGCAGGGAAGGAAATTTTTTCAATGGACAATGTACAATTGACAGTGGACAATTATCCTTTCTCGCAAATACAATACGACGGAATTGGCACGAACCAGAATTACTGGACGTCTACCGAGGCGTCAGCGTCCAATGGAGTGAACGTTAACTTCAACACTAACGGCAACGTGAACTACTTTAACGCGAATAACGCCAAGACGAATCAGTACTACGTGCGGCCAGCGAACATCTTCCATTTTATTAAAAGTCGATATTATTTTGATGCCCCCTAATAACAAACAAACATTAAAGCACCCCCTTAAGGGGGCGGAGGGGGTCTCTATTCCTCTTGAAACTGTCTTTAAGGCATACTTCTCGTGCCGAAAGCACAAGCGCAACACAGAGGCGGCACTGCAATTTGAAATGCATTGGCCCGAAAACTGTGAAGAGCTGTGGCGAGAAATTAATCAAATGACATGGAAACACGGGCGGTCAGTGGCATTTGTGGTGAGCGACCCCAAGCCCCGTGAGGTGTTTGCGGCGCAATTCAGAGACCGAGTGGTGCACCACCTTGTGGCGCTGTACGTGCAACCCATAATGGAGAGCATATTCATTGACGGCAACTACAGCACCCGACCGGGCAAAGGCACACTGTACGGACAGATAGACATGGAGCGGCAGATACGCCGCGTGTCGGAAAACTATACCCGTGAAAGCTACATAATGAAGCTGGACATACGCAGCTTCTTCATGACGATAGACCGCCGCATAATGTACAGCATGCTGATGTGCATGCTCAACAAATACTATAGGGGCGAGAACCGAGAGATTCTTGACTATCTGATAAGAGAGATAGTTTTTAACCGCCCCGAAAAGGACTGCATAAGAAAAAGCCCGGAGGCAAAATGGCGGCTGCTGCCCAAAGGAAAAAGCCTGTTTGAAGGTGATGGCACTCGAGGCCTGCCCATAGGCAACATAACGTCGCAACTGTTTGCGCTGCTGTATCTTAATTTCTTGGACCACTATATATTAAGGCGACACCCGAATATAGGCTACGGCAGATACGTTGACGACATTATATTGGTGGCAAGAGACAAGAGAGAACTCTTGGTAATCAGGGCAGAGATAAGCGAGTGGTTAGAGAATACAAGGCTTGGGTTACACCCCAACAAAGTGTATCTGCAAGAAGCAAGACACGGGGTAACCTTTGTGGGCGGCACGCTATTGCCGGGGCGAAGATACATATCAGAACGCACCGTTGGCAACTATAACCGCAGGGTGTACGGCATGAACAGACTGGCTGAACTGCACCCCGACTTCGCCGAGAAGCATGCGGCGGAATTCGTGGCGACGCTCAACTCATATTTCGGCTATCTGCACCATTATAACGAATACAGGCTCATGAAGCGCATGGCAAGGCAGATAGGCCCGCAATGGAAAGAACACATAGTGTTGATTGAAAAGAATGGGTTTATGAAGACCGCGACGGTCGCCAACCCATTATGAAAAAAATGAGAGATAGCTTTCATTTATTTCCCAAAATAAATATTCTCAGTAAATATGAAAGAAAACTAAAAAGCGCCGCCGCCCGTGAGGGTAGCGACGCTTTATTTTATTCTTCTATGTTAACGTGAGTTCGACGAAAACATATTAAAATTTCCCAGAAACTTATCTTATAAATCTCTTAATCGCCCTTACTCCTTCGGCTTCATAGTAATTTCTATGCAGTTATTTGGAGCGAGCAGCTGACGAGCGAAGTCGCGGATAGCCTCCGGAGTGAGGGCTGCAACCTTAGCGGTGTAGTCAGTGTCGAAGTCGATGCCGTTGAACAACTGGTTATACATACAATACTCCCAATAATTATTGAGTTTTGCAGCCTGTCCGTATGTCTTCAGTTCGTATGCTTTCACCTTGTCGAGGTTCTGCTGCGTAGGTCCAGGCTGAGCCATAGAGTCGAGTTGAGCGTAAACGATTGGTATAAGCTGGTCGAACTTCTCAGGGTCGGTGCGGAAGTTAATCTTCATCAGCGCCTCAGGGTATGGGTACTTAGTAAACTGCCCCTGTACGCTTACGCCATAAGTACCGCCCTGCTCTTCACGCACCTTTTCGGTGTAGTCGATGCGCAGCAATTGGCATAGCGCACTCAGTTTCAGGTCGTTGTCAGCAGTGTATGGCAAGCGCGAGGTTATGTAAATGTTGCACAGCGTTGACGGAGTCTGCTGATGCTTGTAAATAGCATGGACTTCACGACCTGGGCGAATGTCGGTGTGAACGTCCTGCACATCTTCTTTCTTGTAAAGCGATGGCAGTGAAGCCAAATACTGGCACAAGAGAGGGCGCAGCGAGTCAAGGCTGACCTGACCCGTGAATATCACGTTGAAGTCAGAGGCATCGGCAAAGCGCTCTTTATATATTTCGTAAATACGGTCAAGGCTCACTTTTTTAAGCGTCTCCTTCTTCACTGGCGCCAGTCGCGGGTTGTTGCCATAGAGAATGGCGGTTATTGAGTCGCCGAAACTTACGTTAGGGTTAGCGTCACGATTGGTAAGGAACGAACTCTGGCGATTCATAAGACTCTGGAATGCCTCTTCGTCACGGCGTGGCTTGGTGAAGTACAAATGAGTGAGTTGCAACATGGTGCGCAAGTTCTTAACGTTTGAACTGCCACGCATTCCCTCAGTCTCGTCGCTGACGAATGGTGCCACGTTAACAGTCTTGCCAGCGAGCATCTTGTCAAGGTCGTTGTCAGAGAAGTCGCCCACGCCACCACCACGAACCACTGCCGTAAGGTAAGCCAGCGATGGCATATCGCAGGTGCCGTAGTAACTCTCGCCACCTTTACTGAACAAGTTCATGTCTATGTTGTCTGCCTCAAGGTCGGTGGTCTTAACATAAACATTCATGCCATTGCTGAGCAGCAGATGATGATATCCAAACTGCGCCTCGTCTTCGCTGACGATGCTGCCTGCCTTGGGCTCGCTCTTCATAAGCGATGTGGGCAGCACACGGTCAACGTAAGCCTCCAACTTCTGCTGCTGAGCTTTGTTAACGCAAGCTACGATGTCAGCATTGGCTGGCAACTTGTAGCCGTCTTTGGCTGGTCCATATAGAGTGATTACTTGGTTCTTGTCGGTGATAAGTTCCTTTACTTCAGCGTTGATGTCGGCAAGGGTTACGCTTTGTGTAAGTTTGCGCACCAAGTCGAATTCGGCTTCAGCAGACAGCATTGGCTCGCCGTCAAGGAAGTTTCTTACACTCTGGCGCACATAGTGGCTATTGCGGTTGTCATTGCGACTGGCATAGTCGTCTTCAGCATAGCGCAGTTGCTCAGCTTTGGCACGGTCGAGTTCAGACTGTGTGAAACCAAACTGGCGAGCGCGCTCCATTTCAGTGACCAGCGTAGAGATGCCGCCCAACACATTCTCTTGCTTAAGCGTGGCAGAACCAGTAAAGGCGTCGGCTGTAGAGGCAAGGAAGAACTCGCCATCGCGCACCGAGGCAGAGATAAACGGAGTGTTAGCCTGCTTTACGATGTCTTGCAAACGAGCGTTAAGCATTTTTCTGATTAAGTCTGCCTTGTAACCGTCGGCATAATACTGCTCAGTGTTGCGCTCTGTGAGTGGGGTACCCTCACGCTTCATGTAGAGAGTAAAGATGCAGGCAGGCTGTTCCTTGTCTTGAGCGGTGTAGATGATAGTTTCGGCATTGTCGTTGACAGGGTAGTAAATGCGCTCGGCAGCATGCTTTGG
>CAZPNJ010000197.1:0-4122 GCA_964587765.1 uncultured Prevotella sp. | reverse complement strand
GGACTTCACCGTCAACCTCTATTCCGTGGACGAGGACGGCGAGCGCACCATGGAGTACACCACCTTCGTACCTGCTACCACCGAGAGCATCACACTGCCCAGCAACCTCACTGGCACCTACGTCATCGAGGTCATTCGTGGCAGTCAGCACTTCGAGGGAGAGATAGAACTATAACCTTTATTTAACCAATCGTCTATTTCCCGTTGGCATATTCGCCAACGGGGAATAGAGTAAACTTAAAACCTAAATACTATGAAAAAGACTATCACATTTGCCATCATGGCATTTCTTGCACTAACCAGTCAGGCACAGCTAAAAGTAGACTCGTTAGGTGCTGTTGGCGTTGGAGTTAATCCCCAGTCTCCATACAAACTCTCCGTTTCATCCCCACGAAATGCCATTCAAGGCACTTCTACAGAATATAGGTCAGACAGCACGGCTGCAGGAATTGTCGGCCAAGCCTACACAATCTATCATGGCAAGGCTTTTGGCGTAAGAGGAAAAGTCTACAGCAGAACAGGCATTATGGACGGAAAATGCTTTGGTGTGTATGGTTCTGCACAAAGTTCTGCATCTGGAGAAAGTTTTGGCGTATTTGGCCACGTGGGGGCTTATGGGAATGGTGCCGGAGTCTATGGCTCATCATACTTCGGGGAGGACTACGGACAGATGTTGACTTCCCGATATGCAGGATACTTCAACGGGAACGTGGAAATTACCAACAACCTGACTGTCAGCGGAACACTGCTTTATTCCTATAGCAACTTGTCTCGCAGAGATGAAAACAATTCCCAAGCAGAGAGCGCAGAAGGATACAGAGGGCTATTGAAGAACCTATCAATACAACATTATGACTACAAGCCCCTTCGCTCTATCTCGGGCGAAAGAGAAGACGGAACGGAAGAATGCTTTGAGGAGGATTCCCTTCCTGAAATAGAAAGGCAAGCCATTTCAAAGACTCACTATGGCCTGGAACCCGAACAACTTGAAAAAGTCTTCCCCGACCTCGTATATGAAAACGAAGAAGGTACGAAGAGCATAAACTACATAGAGATGGTTCCCCTACTCGTCCAGGCCATTAACGAACTCTCTGCAAAGGTAACCACATTGGAAGAACAACTCGGCATTAAAGATTCCAGTAAGAAGGCTAGGCAACAGACGACAATTGTTGGAAAGGCAAATTCTTCGAAATCCGACCAGACGAATGCCTTCTACGACCTTTCCGGCCGCCCAACATCGAGCCCTCAGCGAGGCATATATGTTCAAGGCGGCAAGAAGGTCGCAGTTAAGTGAATATTGGAAAGTGCCTTTCAAGGGTTTATCGAGAAAATACATTACGAAGAAATGAATCGGAAGCTATGAATATGAAATATCTGAATTATATCTTTTTACTATTGTTGAATAGTATATGTTCTTATGGCGTAAATTGTAAAAAATTCCATGTCACATTAAATATTAATGATTTTAAAGTAAACGTAGCCGATGGAATTGCATACATCAATTCTGCCAAGTATCTATTAGGATATGGAGGGAATACAGAAGAACCTGCATTGCCATACATTGCTATTAATATATTAATAGGAAGGAATGACATCTATAATGACTGCTCATACTCTGTTCAGGAGGAAGAATTCTTAAGCGATATAACCATTATCAACAATACCGAGGAAACACCGACAGACATAATTGCATATTCAGACACGAAGCCAAACCTATCCTATTCTAAAACCAATTACCCCGATACCATTGTAAAATTTGCCGGGCTGCACGATTATGATGGATATAGAGTTGTTTCTTTTTTAGTTTCCCCATTTAGATACGACAACCTAAGCAAGACTTTGTACTTCGAAAATAACATATCGATTGATATAAAGACACAAATAAGTGCCCCTCAAAGACACGAAAGCACTTTCAATAGCAGAGTATCACAGGACAGAATAAGGGATTTTGTTATAAACGGAGAAGATGTTTCATTATTATATCCATCAGGAGGAATGGCCCAGTCTGTGCCAAATAGGAGCAATATTCAGTACGACTACATCATAATAACTAATAACAGTTTAGAACCAACTTTCTTACGACTGGCTGATTGGAAAACAAGAAAAGGGATTCGTACAAAAGTTTTGACTACAGAACATATTGATACTACATACACAGGAGATTCATATCAACAGAAAATTAAGGCTGCCATAAAGTCTTATTACGACAACTGCCCTAGCCTCAAATATGTACTTTTGGCGGGCGATGTAGATGTTGTGCCCGCTCAGATGTGCGTTATTAAATATATACCTAATGACACCACATATTACGAAAGCGATTGTCCTGTAGATTTATATTATGCCAATTTGGGTACAATGAATTGGGATGGTGACGGAAATGGCGTTTATGGTGAGCCGAATGATGTTGTCAGTCCTTATCCACAAATTGCTATAACCAGAGCCCCTGTGAGTTCTGTTAGTGATGCAGAAACATTTGTTAATAGAATCATAGATTATGAAGCAAGTCCTAATATAGAAGGCTGGTCCAATAACATACTAATGTGTGGAAATATACTAAAAGTATATTATACGATTGGTGACAGCATTATGAGCGATGCACATTACAAGGGAGAGACCTTTTATACAGATTATATTGCACCTTATTGGAATAGAAATAAAGTATCATTCTATGACACTGGAACGGATATTCCTGGAGTTTCCGATTACGAATTTATACCTCAGAACATTCAAAAAGAATTGTCCAAAGGATATACATTTGTAAATATGGCTACTCATGGAAATCCAACAGCATGGAAAACAGAAGGTGCACGGTATTCTACTGACTATGCAGATACTTTGAACAATTCGAATCATACCATTATTATAACAACAGCATGCCTTACGAATGCTTTTGATAGTATACCTAAATGTCTAAGTGAATCCTTTATTAGAAACCCAAATAGCAATGTCGTTTCGTATTTTGGATGTTCCAGATTAGGCTGGTATAATAAATACATATATAATTATGGAACTTCTGAGAAAGTAAATATGGAATTATATAGAATTATGTTTAATGGCAACGAAAAAAATTTCGGGGAGATTGTGCGACAGACAAAAGCGAACATTTTGTCGCATTGCAATAATTATAATACCCCGTATAGATGGTTGCTATTTGGATTGAATCCAATAGGCGATCCTGAAATGCCAATATTTACAAATACTCCTCAAAAATTCACAAATGTTACTGTATCATATACAAATGGCACGCTGACAGTTAATTCGGGGGTGGACGATTGCAAGATATGCGTAGCAAGTGCCTATGACATGGGAGATAGTTATTATGATATAAGAACAGGCATGAGTGCCTCATTTTCAAATCTCACAAATGAGTATAGCATCTGTATTACCAAAACTGGCTATGTTCCATATTTAGCAAATGTGGCAATACGGTCTACATGCAAAACGAGTCTATCAATACTGATTACAAGGTGTTTTCAAATCAAACGGTTGCCGGTAGCAACGTAACGGCAAGTAAACCAAATGGCCCGGTTGAAATTAACAAAGGGAATACAATTATAAAAAGTACAAACGGTGTGACAATTAACAACAATTTTGAGATAAAGAATGGTGCTACCTTGGAAATACAATGTGAATAGTTTTACCGGATGATATTGATAGTGAAAAATTAGTTGAAATTATTGGTCGCATTATACGAATTAATTATCTTTGCAAATAAAAACAAATCGAGTTATGAAAAAAAGTATCGTATTTTTCTTGGTTTTATGGCTGACTCAAACCATTTACGCAGAAGGGGAGAGGCACAGGATGCTAGTAAACGGCCGCACGTGGAACTACATGTCGTTTTACGATAACGGCAATATGCTCACCGATACGGTCTATCACAGCATTTCCATAGACGGCCCTGTAGAGTTTGACGGGAAACAATGCTACAAGTTTGCAAATAAAACATTAGAAGAGGCTAAGAATTTTTTCTATGAAGAAGGGGGCAAGGTCTATTTCTATGGCATTGATTATGATACGGATGAGTATGCGTGGATAGAGGAATTCAATTTTGACCTGAAAGTTGGTGAAAAGGAGGTAATTTCTGTAGATTCAGTCAGTGTAAATGGTGAATACTATCGA
>CAZPNJ010000196.1:0-4125 GCA_964587765.1 uncultured Prevotella sp. | reverse complement strand
CGCCCTCCTTCAGGTAGTCATACTGGGCAGCAAGTTTCTTTGAAACAAGTTTCGGACGCTCCTTGCCATAGCCTTTCGGAGTTAAGCGCTCCTTTGCTATGCCATGAGCAATCAAATAGGTTACGACTGTTTCTGCTCGACGCTGCGACAGATTTTTGTTGTAGGCAGCAGAGCCCTTATAGTCGCAGTGTGCGCTAAGCTCGATGCTAACGTTTGGATTTTCGTATAGCAACTTAACCAGTTCGTCGAGCGACTGCTCCGATTCTGGTCTGAGCGTAGCCTTGTCAAAGTCGTAGTGTATATTGTCTATCAGCACAGGGGCCGTAATAGATGCCAATGGGAACTGAAGCACATACTCGTGCGATGTCTTGAACGTGTCGGCATGAAGCTCTTGCTTGTGGTTTAGATAGCCCTTGCAAGTGGCAAGAAACAAGTAATTTACGCCAGGCTGCAACTCTTTCGTAAACGAGCCATCGCCCTTTACGCTCAGGCGCTCGTTAGTTCCATCGTCGCCAACCATATACACCAGCGCCGAAGTCAGTTCGTATGCGTCACGATCATACACCCACCCTTTCACAGTTGTCACTATTTCAGGATTTTCAAAGCTGTAGATATGGTCCCACCCACGAACATCGCCACGATTAGATGAGAAGAATCCACGATTGTGAGGTCCTTCAAAAGTCATGCCAAAGTCATCGGCATTGGAGTTGAGTGGATAGCCAGGGTGCTCAATATAATACTTGCCCGATGTGTCAACCTTAGCAATATATATGTCGAGTCCGCCCAAACCAACATGGCCGTTGCTTGAGAAATACAGGTCGCCATTAGGACGAAACGTCGGAAACATCTCGTCGCCCTCAGTATTGATCGGCGCTCCAAGATTCTCAACACCACCAAGACCAGCTCGTGTTAGGCGTGCTCGCCAGATGTCAAGTCCACCCTTTCCGCCTGGCATGTCCGACACGAAGTAAAGCCACTCCCCGTCGGGCGAAACAGCTGGGTGAGCATAGCTTGAAAGCGTATCGCTGGTAATCTTCATCTCAGACACCTTACTCCAAGAGGCATCAGAACGATTGCTCGTAACTATTTTTGCGAAACGAGGATATGTTGGGTCGCTTGAACATTGTGTCAAGTACATGGTGCTACCGTCAGGACTGAACGTACATGCACCTTCGTCGTACTCAGTGTTTAGCTCGCCCTCCGCTGGCACAGGCTTCTGCCACTGGCCACGCTCGTTTTTCTCTGACACGAATATGTCGGAGGGTTTCATGCCAGTTATGCCACTGAGTTCTTCGCCTTGCGCCTCCTTTCGGGTTGACGAAAAGTATAGTTTGTCGTAGTTGTCGCCAAAGAGCATGGGCGAATATTCGGCTCTGCGCGAACTGAACAGTGGCATCTTCTTCACCTCATAGAGCGACCCTTTCTTGCGCTCTGCAGCAGATGTCGCAGCCGATAGTTTTCCATCTTTGGCAAGGCGGAAAAGAGGGAAAGTGTCAAGCACAGTCTGGAACTCCTGCTCGGCACGTTTATAGTTACCCATCTTCATTAACTGCTGGGCGTAATCTATATGATTTTCAATAGAATCTTGTTTGTACCTTATAGCGTTAGTGTAAGCAGCTACAGCCTTTGACGTAGAACTTATATGCGAATAGCACGAAGCCATTTTCAAGGCTATTTGTCCACGTTGGTCGCGCTCAGTGGTAGGTGTTTTTCGATATGCTTTCTTGTACTCTTCAGCTGCATCGTGGTACTCGCCCATAGCGAGAAACTTTTCAGCTCGCTTAAAGTTGCGGTCGGCACCACACGAGGCGCAGACCAACATCACTAATATAATAATGTGTAATTTATGCTTCACACTACAATAACGCAGTTACTTCGTCTTTATTGTTGTTACGCGTCGATTGCTGTTGTCGCTCAGCACCTGCATAACAATAGCCTGCACTTGTGCCTTCAGCTCATTGATAAACGAGCCTGCATCGTACTTATGGTGTTCTATGTCGCGAAGTTTCTTCTCCCAGATACCCGTCAGTTCAGGACTTTTCAGCAAATCTTCGTGAATGATGTCTATCAGTTCTATGCCCGTTTGCGTAGCCACAAGATTTTTGCGCTGGCGATGTATATAGTTGCGCTTGAACAGGGTCTCAATAATGCTTGCGCGAGATGAAGGGCGACCAATGCCGTTTTCCTTCATGGCAGAGCGCAGTTCCTCGTCATCGACAAACTTACCTGCCGTTTCCATAGCTCGCAGCAGGGTAGCCTCAGTGTAGTGCTTTGGTGGCGTGGTCTGCTTCTCCGAGAGGGTTGGCTCGTGTGGTCCGCTCTCACCTTTAGTAAATGTTGGCAGGGTGCGCTCCTCAGCATCATTTGGGTTTTCTTCCTTATCTTCCGAGGGCTTGTCTTTTGCGTAAATGCTACGCCACCCCATTTCCAATATTTCCTTACCAGATGTCTTGAAGTCGATATTATCTACCTTACCCTCAACAGTGGTAGTGGAGAACTTGCAGTCAGGGTAGAATATGGCGAAAAACCTTCTGACTATGAGGTCGTAAACATTGCGTTCCATGTCAGACAGCCCTGTAGCAGGTACATTGGTTGGTATGATGGCATGGTGATCGGTCACCTTAGACGAGTCAAACACACGCTTGCTTTTTGTAAGTTGTTTACCGGCAAGTGGTTTCTTTAGGTCGTCATATCCTTTCAAGGCATTCAGTATTCCGGGGCACTTTGGATAGATGTCGTCGCTGAGGTACTGAGTATCTACACGAGGGTAAGTGGTGAACTTGCGCTCGTAAAGCGACTGAATGGTGTTGAGTGTCATCTCAGCCGTATAACTGAACTTCTTGTTGCACTCAACCTGAAGCGAAGTAAGGTCGAAAAGGCGTGGAGGTGCCTCAGTGCCACGCTTCTTCTGCACGTTGGTCACTTCAAAGGGCTTGCCCTCAATCAGTTGGAAAGCCTGCTCACCTTCCTCTTTGTTTGTATATTTGCCTTTGGTGGCAGTGAATATGGTATTGCGATACTTCGTAGCAAGTACCCAATAGGTTTCAGGCACGAAGTTGTCGATTTCTTTCTGACGGTTGACTATCAGCGCAAGCGTAGGCGTCTGCACACGACCGATTGACAGCACCTGACGGTTCTGTCCATATTTCAGCGTATATAGTCGGGTGGCGTTCATGCCCAGCAGCCAGTCGCCAATGGCGCGCGAAAGTCCAGCAAGGTAAAGCGATTCATAGTCTTTCTGGTCCTTTAACTCGTTGAAGCCCTGACGAATAGAATCCTCCGTAAGCGATGAAATCCACAGACGTTTAACGGGGCACTTCACCCCTGCCTTCTGCATTACCCAGCGCTGTATGAGTTCACCCTCCTGCCCAGCATCACCACAATTTATAATCTCGTCGGCAGATTTGTATAGCTTTTCTATGACGGCAAACTGCTTCTTTATGCTGTCCTGCGATATCAGTTTTATGCCAAAGCGTGGGGGTATCATTGGCAGCGCTGCCAAAGACCAATGGCGCCAGTTAGTCATATAGTCATTAGGCTCTTTCAAGCAACATAGGTGACCAAAAGTCCACGTCACTTGATAACCATTGCCTTCCATATACCCATCGTGCGAAGTGTTTGCGCCTAAAACTCGCGCTATATCTTTCGCCACACTCGGTTTCTCAGCTATACAAACTATCATCTAAATACGTTTTTTAGTGAAATGCAAAGTTAAGCAGAGAGCGCCCTTTTCCAAAATATTTGCACATTTTATCAAGAAAATCATTAAAAATAAGCCATAACTCTTGACAATTTAAATATAAATATATATATTTGCAAAGTAATATATAATAATAAGGTGTTGAAAGGAGCACCAAACGATTTAAAAATCAGACCTTAAAAAAAACATTATGGCAAAGTACAACATTACTGAAAAGAAGAAGAAAGACGCAGCTTATCGTTCTTTAGTCAACCCAAAGCTCATGGCTGAGCTTAAAGATCAGATTATTGACATCATCGTCGTAAAGCACAAGTATAAAGATAAGGACTTCTCTGCAAAGAAGCTCGCCGTCATGCTTGGCACCAACACACGATACATCTCTGCTGTGGTAAGTGTTAAGTTCGGAATGAACTACACATCTTTCG
>CAZPNJ010000195.1:0-4131 GCA_964587765.1 uncultured Prevotella sp. | reverse complement strand
ACAAACTGATAGATATCATACATGGCACCGAAGACAAATTCAGGATTGAAGAGAACATTAAAGCTTATCTCATGACCCACTTTAACCTATCACTTGAAGAACTTGGCGCTTTATATCACCCATCAATGATAGAAGCATATCCTGAAGTGCGCCCCAACGATGACGGAGAATATCTGCTGGGATCGCCTCGCATAGCAAGCATAAAGAACCCCATGGCTATGCGCTCTATTTTTATATCTGTGTGACAAGAAATATGTTAAAGCATTAGTTATTCTTTTAATAGGTATGACAATGCACGTCTCAAGTATAGTATTTGCTCTACTGATTCCTCTAGTATTATTAAAGAAACATATAAAGAAGAAACCGGGCAGGACATAGAACCCAACGAGGAAGACATATTGAAGTATCTGCTGTGGAACGAGCAAGACCACATTTGCCTTTACACGGGCAAGACCATTCGTCTGTCTGATTTCATAGGCAAAGATCCGAAGTTCGACATTGAACATACTATACCAAGAAGCGTTGGCGGTGACAGCACCAAAATGAACCTTACGCTATGCGACAACCACTTCAACAGAGACGTAAAGAAAGCGCAACTGCCACAGCAACTGGCAAACATTGACGAAATATTACAGCGAATAGAATCTTGGAAAGAAAGATACGAGGATTTGGACAAGCAAATTCGCAAACTAAGACATGCCTTTGCCAGCACTAAAGACGCGAAAGACAGCATAATACAAAAGCGCCACAAACTGACCATGCAACGAGATTACTGGCGAGGCAAATACGAACGCTTTACCATGACCGAGGTGCCACAAGGATTCTCTCGCAGGCAAGGAACAGACATAAGCGTAATAAGCAAATACGCCCGACTGTATCTGAAATCGCTATTCAAACATGTACACGTAGTTAAAGGGCGCGCCACATCTGACTTCAGAAAGATTTGGGGCATACAAGAAATTTACGACAAGAAAGACAGAACAAACCATGTGCATCACTGCATTGACGCAGTAACTATAGCCTGCATAAGTCCGTACGAATATAATAAGTTGGCACAATATTACCACGATAAAGAGAACAGCAGATGGTACGGAACGTCAAAGGCACACTTCGACAAGCCATGGGCTACATTCGTGGAAGACATAAAGAAACTGCAAGACGAAGTGCTGGTAGCCCACTACACAGCCGACAATGTAGGCAAGAAAGCCAAAAGGTACATACGCTTGTCTAATGGCAAAAAGATACTATCGCAAGGCGACGTCGCAAGGGTTTCGCTACATAACGACACATACTATGGCGCAATACAAAAGGATGACGAAATAAGATATGTGGTTCGTAAGTCGCTTGACACTCTCGAGGAGAAAGACATTAATAACATTGTAGACGACATAGTTCGGCAAAAAGTGGAAGCCGCCGTAAAAGCTAACGGCTCTTTGAAGGACGCCGTTGCCGCTGGCATTATGATGAACGAGGAAAAGAATATACCCATAAAGAAAGTTAGGATATATACTAAAATTTCAAATCCCATCTATTTGCGCATCATGCGTGACAAATCACGCCTTAAACATAAAGAATATGTATACGTTACAAATGATGTTAATTATGCAATGGTAATCTATGAAGGTAATGATATCTATGGCAAAACCATTCGCCGCTTCAAGATGATAAATTGTCTTGAATCTTCAACTATTTTAAAAACGAGCAATAAAGGTTCAAAGGAACTCTTCCCAATGCAATCAGAGGAAGGATTGTTATTAGCTTATGTATTCAAAATTGGGCAAGCTGTTATTTTTTACGAGAATGATATTGCAGAAATAACAAATCTTAGCAAAGAAGAATTAAACAAACGGCTATATTATGTATATGGTTTCTCGGACGTACAGATAAAATTTGAGCATCATCAAGAAGCGAAACAAGCAAAAGACGTAAAGACAACTTTTGGAGGATATAAATTTAATGGCGAAAACGGCGGCAGAGTTTGGTGCCATTACACAAAGGTTAAATGCATGTGTCAAGGCTACGACTTTGAGATAAACGAGTTAGGCGAAATTAAATTCCTGCATCTATGATAAAGCAAACGCTAATGTTCACGACGCCAGTCTCCCTATCGCTAAAGAACCAACAACTGGTAGTAAGCATTAAAGAGAGCAGCGAGGTAATAACACGTCCAATTGAAGACATTGGATTTGTTATTATCGAAAACCCAATGGTAAGGATGTCTGTACCTCTACTCAACGCATTTGCCGACAATAACGTGGGAGTTGTATTCTGCGATGACAAGCAAATGCCCAAGTCAATGCTCATGAACCTTGACGCTAACACCACACAGCAAGAGGCATATCGCTTTCAGATAGGCGCATCGCAACCAACAAAGAAACAGATATGGAAACAAATAGTTGAAGCGAAGATAAAGAACCAAGCGGCATTGCTCAACAAATTAGGAAAAAACGGCAACGTTTTGAAGCCATACTACTCTAACGTAGCGAGCGGAGACAATACCAATCGCGAAGGAACTGCGGCACGCATATATTGGACAGAGTTAATGGGCGAGAACTTTATAAGGGCAAGAGAAGGCGACGTGCCCAACAACCTCTTAAACTATGGATATACCATACTTAGAGCCGCCGTGGCAAGAGCTATAATGGGTTCTGGCATGTTGCCCGCATTAGGAGTATTCCATCGCAATCGTTACAACTCATTTCCTTTGGCTGACGATGTCATGGAACCATATCGCCCATTCGTTGATGAGAGTGTATATAATATGTACACGCACGATGGCATTACGGAACTGACCAAAGACTCTAAGCAACAACTCTTAAGACTTTTATTCGTTGACACTAACATGGGCAAAGTAACACGTCCATTGGAAGTCGCGCTATCACTAACGACAGCCTCACTACTGAGAATATTCAAAGGGGAAGGAAAGAACATTTCATACCCAAAGTTAGAATGAGTGAAGTCAGACTTAACGCATATCGCATTATGTGGCTATTCGTATTTTTTGACCTACCCGTTGCAACGAAAAAAGAAAGGAAAGCCGCCACCTTATTCCGAAAGAATTTGGAGAAAGATGGCTTTACCATGATGCAATTCTCTGTTTATATAAGACATTGTGCGTCATTTGAGAGTCAAAAGGTTCACATTAAGCGAATAAAATCATTTATCCCCGAAAGCGGAATGGTTAGCATTTTAAGTGTTACGGATAAACAATATGGCGACATTCTTAATTATTTAGGCAAAACAACTAAAAAAGTGCAATCTGAACCTCAACAACTCGAGATTTTTTAATAACTTTACCGCATAAAAGTTCCTCACAACACCACTTCTTTGGCTCAGAATCATTCGCAACCCACTGATATACAAGAGAATTATTCACCAACGTTGTGGTTTGATGAAGGAAAAAGAACATATACAACACTAAAAAATAGACAAGCAATAATAGGTGGTTGTGGTTTGATGAAGGAAAAAGAACATATACAACATTTTTCGTTGTTGTTTGATGAATGCCCCCGTTGTGGTTTGATGAAGGAAAAAGAACATATACAACAAATTTTAGCGGAAAATGAATTTCATTTCAGTTGTGGTTTGATGAAGGAAAAAGAACATATACAACTGAAAAGAACTTATACGCCTTCTTTCTCAGGTTGTGGTTTGATGAAGGAAAAAGAACATATACAACTGCCACAAGTGATGAAAGCACCATTCTTTAGTTGTGGTTTGATGAAGGAAAAAGAACATATACAACATAAGACCATGAGCAAGCACAAGTTTATCGGTTGTGGTTTGATGAAGGAAAAAGAACATATACAACGTCTTTTGTGTTGTTGTGAATATTCGGTAGGTTGTGGTTTGATGAAGGAAAAAGAACATATACAACCTGCTAGTGTGTCGTTTTACATTTGTACTGGTTGTGTTTTGATGAAGGAAAAAGAACATATACTACCAAAACATAACTCTGCGGCATCTTCACGCCGTTGTGGTTTGATGAAGGAAAAAGAACATATACAACTGAACACGAACGGGACTATGATACATTCGGGTTGTGGTTTGATGAAGGAAAAAGAACATATACAACACAAGGCAGAATGGAACGGCAAAAAGGTTGGTTGTGGTTTGATGAAGGAAAAAGAA
>CAZPNJ010000194.1:0-4131 GCA_964587765.1 uncultured Prevotella sp. | reverse complement strand
GATGATGCTTCTTATCACATTCTTCATGCTTTGTACCTCTTTGGCAAAACCTCAGACCATGGAGTTGAGTATGCCAAGTAATGACCAAAAGCTGTCAGATGAAGATAAGACTGTAACAAAGGCATCATACACAGTAACCATTTACTGTGCAGCAAATAATAAGATTTATTATGTTGCAGGTCTGCCAAAGTACGACGACCCAACATGCTTGAAAGAAACAAGTTGGGGCAGCGGCGGTAATCGCAAGGTGTTAATTGACCACGTAACTGAAGATGGTACATATCCTGTACGCCAAGTTATGCAGGCTAAAGAGATTCTCGACAACGAGAGACTCGCTCACCCTGAGAGATACCCAGACTCAGTGTACAAGAAGCAATTGTCTGACATCAAGGCTGGTACCCTGAAGAGCGGCAAGATAGGAACACTTACCGTAATTATCAAGGCTACCGACGACGCAACCTACAAAAACATGGTTGACGCACTTGATGAAATGACTATCTGCTCTATTGGTAAATACGTGCTCGATAAAATCAACCCTGACGATGAGAAACTTCTCAAACTAAAGGGCGTTCATTAAATCACTAAAACTGAATTACAATGTCTAAAATAGATGTAGTTTCAAACGAGTGGGTTGATTTGGTATTCCAAGGACGTAACCAAGCATACGGTGCATACCAGCTCCGTAAGGGCACGTCAAAGCGAAACCTCAAGTCAATCTTCATCATGATTGTGCTTGCGGCACTTCTTTTCGCCGGCATCGCAGTAAAGAATATTGTTGATGAGAATGCGAAGAAGGTAGCTTCAACGGAAGTCATTGAGCTCACTAATCTCAACAAGCCTAAGAAACAGGCTGAAGTAAAGCAGAAAAAGGTTGAAGTAGAACCGCAGAAAGTTGTAGAACGTGTTAAGAGTTCTATCAAGTTTACAGCCCCTGTCATCAAGAAAGACGACGAGGTAAAGCCTGAAGACGAAATCAAGACACAGGACCAACTTATGGCTACAAACACAGCCATCGGTTCATTCGATGTTAAGGGTAACGATGACGCTAACGGTGAGGTGCTGAAGGCAAAGGAAGTAATCGCACAGCCAGAGCCTCCAAAGCACGTAGAAGAAAACAAGGTCTTCGAAGCTGTTGAGCAGATGCCATCATTCCCAGGTGGTGATGCAGCCCTCATGAGATATTTGAGTGACAACATCAACTACCCAGCAGTGGCAGCAGAGAACGGCGTTCAGGGTCGTGTGGTTCTTTCGTTCATCGTAGAGCGTGACGGACACATTACCGACGTTAACATACTTCGCTCTGTTGACCCTTCACTTGACCGCGAAGCAATACGTGTCGTAAAGAGTATGCCACGTTGGATTCCGGGTAAGCAGAATGGTCAGTCAGTACGCGTAAAGTATAAATTGCCTGTAACATTCCGTCTGCAATAATCAATTATTTCTGTAATGAATAAACTCATATCTTACATTTTAGTAGGATTAACACTTTCGGCTGCTGTGTTGAGCTCTTGCTCACAGCAGAAGCGCAAAGACAGCAGCCGAACCGATACTCGTTCGTCAGGGACAATTAGTTTTGTCTCTGACGAAAGTTTTAGTCCACTTATAGAGGACGAACGACAGGTTTTTGAGGCTACTTACCCCAAAGCCAAAGTAAATCCACAATATACCAGCGAAAGCGACGGTATAAACATGCTATTGAAAGAAAAGACATGTCTTGTCATCACCGCCCGCGACTATAAGCCATCAGAGTTGCAAAATCTGAGAGACCGTGGTTTCTCTCCACGCTCGTTCAAGCTGGCTTACGATGGCTTGGCACTGATAGTACACCGCTCTAACACCGACTCTTGTATATCAATCAACGATATTAAACGTATATTTACGGGCGAGGCAACAAAGTGGAGCGACATCTACTCAGGTTCAAAGCGTGGCGACATAACACTGGTGTTTGACAACAAGAAGTCAAGTGCAGTACACTTCGTAGAAGACTCAATACTGGGCGGCAAACCAATCAGCAACCCTAATGCTTCGGCAGTAAACAAAACAGCAGAGGTAATTAACTACGTAAAAAACAACCCTGGTGCAATCGGCATCATTGGCAGCAACTGGCTTGAAGACAAAAACGACACCACACTGCTGACATTTAACAAGGATATTAGAGTAATGTATGTTAGCCGCATGGAGAAAGCTACTCCGAGCAACAGCTATCTGCCTTACCAATATTATATATTAAACGGAAACTATCCACTTACGCGCACCGTATGGGCACTGCTCAACGATCCTTATAATGCACTTCCGTGGGCATTCGCACACTTTATTGAATCGCCTAAGGGACAGCTGCTGGTTATGAAGGCTGGACTGCTGCCGGTAATGGGCAACATCGTATTGCGAGATGTTAATGTAAGTCAATAAAAGAAACCAAAAAGTTTCGCATGCGTCAAAAAGAATAAAGAAACTTTTTAAACTCGTTTGATTATGAAAGCAATTAAATATCTACTTTTAGGATTGGCCATCACTGGTTACACAACCGAGGCAATGGCTCAAAGTGATAACAAAGCAGTTATCGAACAGGTAAACAAGATTATCAAATCAAAGGCAGCTGACACTGAAGACCAGCTGAAGCCTATATTCAAGGAGTATAAGAAAAACGCTGAGGTGCTGACAGCTATCGGTCGTGCTTATCTTGACGTAAAAGACACTGCCAATGCGCAGAAATATGCCGAGTTGGCACTGAAGCGCGACAGCAAGTTTGGCAACGCTTACGTATTGCTGGGCGACATTGAAGTTGCTAAGGACAATGGTGGTGCTGCTTCAACATGGTTTGAACAGGCTACTTACTTCGACCCAAAGAACCCTGAGGGCTATCGTCGTTACGCTCAGGTAAATAGCAAGGTTAGCCCTTCAGCTTCGGTTGCTAAACTGGAAGAACTTCGCATACAGCGCCCTGACTATCCTGTTGACATCATCTCTGCCGAGATTTACGACAAGGCTGGCAACATGGAGAAAGCTTTGGAATACTACGACAAGGTTGACCGCAACAAGATGGAAGACCACCAGATAGCAAGCTACGCCACTGACGCATTCCTGCTCGGAAAGTACGAGAAGAGCTACGAGATTGCCGTTGAGGGTGTAAAGAAGTTCCCTACATACGCTGGTTTGAACCGTGTGGCTCTGTACGATGCAGTGCAGTTGAAGAAATATGAAGAAGCACTTTCTTACGCTGACGCTCTGTTCAACAAGTCAGAGAAGGCAAAGATTATCGAGAACGACTACCTCAGCTATGGTCAGGCTCACCTCGGACTGAAGAACTACGACGAGGCAATCGCACAGTTTGCAAAGGTTCTCGAGATGTCAAACAACGACGATAACAAGAACAGTGCATTGCAGAAGATTTCTAACGCTTACAGCGACAAGGGCGACTTCGTAAAGGCTGCTGAATACTATCAGAAATACATCGACGCTATCGGCGAAAAGGTTACTGCTTACGACCTCGCCGGTTTGGCAACAATATATTCTAAGGAGGCTTCCGTATTGAAGGACGCTGAGCAAACAGCCGCTTACAACAAGGCTTACGACGTATATGGTCAGATTGCTGAGAAATTCACTGACGCAAAGAGCTTTGCTCTGAATATGCGCGCTCAGATTCACGCTAACATGGACCCAGAGACAAAGACATTCCTTGCAAAGCCTGACTATGAGGCTCTCATAGCAATGCTTGAAGGACAAACCGACAACAGCGATGCTGAGAAGAAGCGCCTCGCTATGGCTTACGCTTACCTTGGCTACTGCAGCTTGGTAAAGAACGATAAGGCTGCCAGCAAAGACTACTGCACAAAGGCTATCGCTCAAGACCCGGACAATGGTCAGGCAAAGCAAATTCTCGAAGTCCTGAAATAAGACCAACGAAGATATAGATAATATTCTTATAAACGGACCGTCGAGAATATATCTATCTAACACATAATAAACACATAGGCACCATGCTATTCTTAGCTGGTGCTTATGTGTTTTTATATCTACCAATTACTGTCAATTTAATACTGATAAATTGTAAATAGTCATAAACCAGTGGCTGGACATTTGCTAATTCCAAATAGAAGTGCAAAGTTTTCAGGTGTTTAAAACTATGAAAAA
>CAZPNJ010000193.1:0-4136 GCA_964587765.1 uncultured Prevotella sp. | reverse complement strand
GGAATCCGCCTTTTATTTTTTTATCATTAAAAAGTTTTATTTATTATGTTAATTACATTAAGACAAATTGCCGCAGACGGCGAAAAAAAAGGTTATTATTACGCAGCAGCAAGACATGCTCACACAACAACTACAAAAGAGTTGGCAAAGCTGGTGCAAGACAAGTGTACAGTAACGGAAACAGATGTAATGGCTGTGTTTCATGCCATGTCAGACGTTATTCATCTGGAACTGATGCGCTCAAACTCAGTGAAACTTGACAACATAGGAACCTTCTCGGCTACTGTGGTGAACAAGGAGAGCGTGAAAGACCCTAATAAGGTTGGTGTAGCCACCATTAAGGGCGTAAAGGTTTCGTTTAAGGCAGAATACGAGAAGACCGGCTATAAGACGCGTGTCGCGGCTGACGGCACTGAAAAGGTTCTTGTTGATTTTGCCAACGTGCTGACAAGAAACGCTACGTATGAGCCTGACGCATTGATGAAGAAAAAGATTAAGGAGTATAATGATGCCAATGCGGTAGGCGGATAAACGTTGAGGTGGGATAGTGCCTCGTGTGCAGGCAAATGTTCTCATCCTATTATTGAAAGGTCAGGTCGTATGTTCTCAGTGTAGGGACGGCGACCTGACTTTTGATTTACAGTGCTTGCTTTTCCTTATTATATATGCGTATGATTATTGTATAAAAGTATGGCGGTGTGTTCAAAAAGGGAAATAAATTTTAGTTAATGCGGGTAAATGTTTTGCGGTTTCATTGTTTTGGAGTATTTTTGCAAGGTATTTCATAAATACGATGACGCTGATAATTGTTGCTATATTACTGCTATGCTACGTTCTCATATCTACAGAGAGCGTGACCAACGTGAATAAAGCCGCCGTGGCGATATTCATGGGAGCACTGGGCTGGGTGCTATACATCTGTTATGGCACTGACTTCGTGACCAGCCAGCACGGGGGCGACTACGTGAACTTCCTTAACGGAGCGTCGGCAACCAGCGAACAGGTGAAATACTACATCGCACAGAATGTTTTCCTGAAATATGTAGGCAGGGGCTCTGAGATAGCCCTGTTTCTGTTGGCAACCATGGAGATAGTTGAGATACTGTCAAACAATGGCTGCTTCGACTTTTTGTCGCAACTGATGAAGACCCGCTCGGCACAGCGCCTGTTGTGGACGGTGGCTGCTATAACGCTGGTTATATCGGCAAACCTTGACAATCTTACCACGACGGTGATGATGCTGATGATAGTGAACAAGATATTGCCTAACCGCAGGCAGAAGGTTGTGTTTGGGTCGGTGATACTCATATCCGCTAACTGTGGCGGAGCGCTGACGGTCATTGGTGACCCGACGGGTCTGTGGCTGTGGAACGGCAACCAAGTGACTGCCTCGGCATACTCCGTGAAACTTATTCCGCCCGTGCTGGCTATGTGGGCTATGCTGACGGCATGGCTCGGCAGACTGCTGCCCGAACGTGTGGATACGGAGTGGATAACGATGCCCTATCGTGGCGATGACACCCGACTGAACGTGTGGCAGCGCATAGGTATGTTGGTGCTTGGCATTGGCGGACTGTGGTTTATACCAACCTTTCACGACATAACTAAACTAAGCCCGTTCGTTGGCGCGTTGTGCGTGCTGGCGGTGCTGTGGATAGTTAACGAGATATTCAACCGCAAACTGATGACCACCGAGCAGGCGATTAACCGCCAGGGACCACGAGAGTTGCAATACGGCTCTTTGCAGATGGCGTTTTTCGTGCTGGGCATAATGCTTATGGTGGGCGTAGTTGAGGAGACGGGTGCCGTGCGCTGGTTTGCCAACGTGCTTAACACTCGTGTGAGCGACCAGTGGATAATAGCCGTAGTGGCAGGAGTAGTAAGCTCGGTGGTTGACAACTTTGCTGCGGCACTGGCATTCTTCTCGCTGGGCGAGGACGAGGCTCAAAACGCAAACTACTGGCTTATGGTAACCTACGCCACAATGGTGGGCGGCAACGTCCTGGCGATAGGCTCAATCAGTGGGCTGGCACTTATGCGCCACAACCGCATCACATCAGGCTGGTATTTCAGCAAGGTAGGCTGGAAAGCGTTAGTATGCGGAATCGTGGGATTCGGCATATTGCTGATAGAATTGATATAAAAACAAATAACGAGGATAATAAAACAAGGTAAAAAGATTATGAAGAGGATTAAAACTGTCGGAATACTAACGTCGGGAGGCGATGCGCCAGGTATGAACGCTGCCATCAGGGCAGTGACCAGAGCGGGTATCTGCAACGGATTTAAGATAAAAGGCATATACCGTGGTTACGACGGACTGATAGACGGACTAATACAAGACTTTACAACCGAGAACGTTTCAGGCATAATTATGTCGGGTGGCACTATCCTGCGCACGGCTCGCAGTCAGCGCTTCACCACACCCGAAGGACGTGACAAGGCATACGAGAACATAAAGAAAGAGGGCATTGACGCACTTGTTGTAATCGGCGGCAACGGTTCGCTGACGGGTGCTATGGAGTTTGGCAGAGATTACGACGTATGTTGCATTGGACTGCCGGGCACCATTGACAATGACCTTTATGGCACCGACTCGACCATCGGCTATGACACCACGCTCAACACTATCGTTGACTGTGTGGACCGCATCCGCGACACTGCCACCAGCCACGAGCGCATATTCTTTATAGAGGTAATGGGACGTGACGCCGGCTATCTGGCACAGAACTCAGCCATAGCCTCTGGCGCTGAGGCTGCCATCATACCAGAGGACAGCACTGACGAGGACCAGTTGGCACACTTCAAGCAGCGAGGCATCAGAAAGTCGAAGCGCTCTTGCATAGTGCTGGTGTCAGAGAGTCCTAAGTGTGGCGCACTGTATTACGCTGAGCGTGTGCGCAAAGAGTTCCCTGAGTACGACGTGCGCGTGTCAATACTCGGACATTTGCAGCGTGGCGGTCGCCCATCGGCTCACGACCGTATCTTGGCTTCACGCACGGGTGTTGGCGCAATAGAGGCTATCATGCAGGGGCAGCGCAACGTAATGATTGGCGTTAAGAACAACGAAATCGTTTACGTGCCACTGATAGAGGCAATACGCTCTGACAAGCCTTTCGACAGAAAACTCATAAAGGTGCTGGACGAGTTGTCAATATAATGAACAATGAACAATGGACAATGAGTAATTAATTATTCTATGCTCATTGTTAATAGTTGTTATTGTTGCGGCTACTATGTAGAATATAGTGTATATATTTGTTATATTTGTGGCTACCTAAAACGAATTATTAAGAACATACTAAATAAAAAATCTAATTTATGGCACAGATAAACGGACGTATATCTCAGATAATCGGTCCTGTAATCGATGTTTATTTCGATACGGAAGGACAAGACGCTGAGAAAGTTCTGCCTAAAATTTATGAGGCGTTAAAGGTTAAGCGTCCTGATGGAAGAGACCTTATTATAGAGGTACAGCAACATATCGGAGAGGATATCGTGCGCTGTGTGGCTATGGACAATACCGACGGCTTGCAAAGAGGATTGCAGGTAGAGCCGACCGGAAGCCCTATAACCATGCCTGCCGGTGAGCAGATTAAAGGCCGTATGATGAACGTGATAGGACAGCCTATCGACGGTATGAACACGCTCGATATGCAAGGCGCATATCCTATTCACCGTGAAGCTCCTAAGTTTGACGAGCTTTCCACCCACAAGGAAATGCTGGCTACGGGTATTAAGGTCATTGACCTGCTGGAGCCGTATATGAAGGGTGGAAAGATTGGACTCTTTGGCGGTGCCGGTGTTGGTAAGACTGTGCTTATTATGGAGCTTATCAACAACATTGCCAAGGGACATAACGGATATTCTGTATTCGCCGGCGTTGGAGAGCGTACGCGTGAGGGCAACGACCTCATTCGTGATATGCTTGAGTCAGGCGTTATCAAATATGGTGATAAGTTCAGAGAGGCAATGGAACAAGGCAAGTGGGACCTCTCGCTTGTTGACCCTGAAGAACTGAAGAAGTCACAGGCCACGCTTGTGTATGGTCAGATGAACGAGCCACCTGGAGCACGTGCGTCAGTAGCCCTGTCAGGACTGACCGTCGCTCAGGAGTTCCGTGACCATGGAGG
>CAZPNJ010000192.1:0-4153 GCA_964587765.1 uncultured Prevotella sp. | reverse complement strand
GTTCGTATTTGGTGGCATTGTCAAACGGGTGCTTGACAATAAAACCTAACTGACAAAACAATTCTAAACCGGAATACAGGGTTGCCACGCTTAGTGGCATGCTGTCGTCGGATAGTTTCTCCTGTATTTCTGGAATGGTGAAAATGTGACCAATATCAAAAACCGCATCTAACAGTGAAGAGCGTTCAACGGTGCGCCGACCGCCTGTAGCCAAAAGGTAGCTGTCAAGGCGTTCGTGAGCCGCTTTCTTCATCTCTGTTATATCTGCCATAGCTATTGTTTCTGTATAATCTTTAATTGCGCATTACGAATTGCGAATTGCGAATTGTCAATTTGATTTCTTGCTTTCTTCAAGAGCCTTTCTTGCATTAGCCTCGGCTATTGCTCGGGCGCGCTTGTTAGCTTCTTCTGCGTTGGCGCGGCGATAATAGCTTTGTGTGAAAGTGGGGAAGCGAAGCACCAGCGAGTCGTCTCTCATAAAGACAAACTCAGCTGTGTCGTTGCCGATAGGCTTGAACTCTACGTTGTCGCCTTTCTTAACCATCTTCGAGTAAGTCAGCACCAGTTTACCATTAAGAATATGCCATGCGGTATAAATTGGCAACTTTGGATAAACCACAGGACTTTCGTCTTGCAGAGCGTTGTTGTTTGAGACGTAGCCAATAGATTGCGCCATGAACTGACGCTTCAGTGAGAAACCATACTCACGTGGCACCATAAACGTTTCGCGAACGGAGTCAGGCATCTCGCGCATCATCTTCTTCTGCAATTTCTTTGGCATCTTGTCGTAGTCGCGCATCTTTGGCATTACGACATAGCACCAAGTACCTTTCAGTTCGTCAAGGTCAATTACAATGTCGGCAACAGTTGAGTCTTCTTTGTTTACTACCAAACCAACCCAGTCGCCTGTGCTGGGCTTACCAATAATACGATGCTGGCGGTGAGCTTCTATGATGTTGTATCTGATAGGGTCGCTGCCGTCGTTGGGCAATAACATAAGCACTGAGTCGGTACAGCCTTCGCAAGCCAAACCATAAACGGTATGGTCGTCCTTAAACTGAAGTTCGGTGTTGAGCTTGCCCGTTTTCTTAGCCTGCTCAATCTTGCTTTCTTTTGAACTGCACGAAGCTAAGCAAACAAGCGCCATCAGCGAAAGTGTTATTGCCTTAACATTCATATTAAAATAGGTTTAGGGGTTAAACGTGATTATCCTTAGGGAAAACTACCGTTGGCTTAAACTTCTTTGCCTCTTCAAAGTCCATCAGAGCGTAGGCTATGATAATAACCGTGTCGCCAACCTGCACTTTGCGAGCAGCCGCACCGTTCAAACAAATGCAGCCAGAACCACGCTTGCCAGCGATAATATAAGTTTCGAAACGTTCGCCGTTATTATTATCAACAATCTGTACTTTCTGTCCGGCTATCATGTCAGCCGCATCAAGCAAATCCTCGTCGATAGTAATACTGCCCATATAATTAAGGTTAGCCTCCGTAACCTTAACGCAGTGCAGTTTCGACTTTAAGACTTCAATCATCATTTCTCTTATTCTGTGTACTTTATGTGGTCAATCAATCTTATTGGTGTCTTGCCGCAATATACGGTAATACAACCAACGACGTAGTCAGTATCTTTCCAATCGTTTATGCTCTGAAGAGTGTTGCCGTCAACTATTTCAAAGTATTCCACCTCAAGACCTTCAACGGCGTTTATGTCATCTACGACTTTGTCGTGGGTCTCTTTGACGGTGTGCTTCTTGGCATATTTAACGCTCTCTTTCAATACCTTATATATATTAGGGGCTATCTTGCGCTCATCTTCCGATAGAAGAGTGTTGCGAGAACTTTTTGCCAATCCGTCCTCATCGCGAATAATAGGACAGTCAACGATTTCAACGTCAAGTTTTTCGTATTTAACCAGTTGGCGCACAACGGCTATCTGCTGCCAGTCTTTCTCGCCGAAGTAAGCCCTTGTCGGGCGAACGATAAAGAATAAACGGCTTACTACCTGGCAAACGCCATTGAAATGACCGGGACGGCGAGCACCCTCCATAACCGTTGATACGGGAGGAAACTCAAAGTGGCGGGTGTCGGGTGTTGGATACATTTCCTCTACCGACGGAGCAAGAACATAGTCTGCTCCACACTCATCAAGTAACTCGCAGTCAGCGTCTAACGTGCGAGGATAACGGTCAAGGTCGCCCTTGTCGTTAAACTGTGTAGGATTTAAAAATACGGAAACGACGGTAAAGTCGTTTTCTTTAACCGAGCGGCGCACAAGCGAGGCGTGGCCTTCATGAAGAGCTCCCATTGTTGGCACAAGTCCTATACTTTTGCCTTGCTTATGGGCAGAGAATAGTTCATTCTGCAATTCTGCTATCTTATGGAAAACTTTCATAACAAATAAATTTCACGTGCAAAATAACTACTTTTTTTGCTAACACGGAAAAAATAACGTGAAATATACCTTGCGAAGACTCAAAAAGACCTAATTTAGAACAACATGACGGGCGATTTAAATATTTTTTTGTACCTTTGCATGGAAATAAAAAACCAAATAATGGCAAAGAAGATACTTTTCATTAATCAGGAGATTGCTCCTTACGTAGCAGAAACAGAAATGTCAACAATTGGCCGTGACCTGCCTGCAATGATGCAAGGCAAGGGTTACGAGATTAGAACTTTCATGCCTAAATGGGGCACTGTCAATGAAAGAAGAGGCCAACTGCACGAGGTTATCAGACTCTCGGGTATGAATCTTATCATCAACGACACCGACCACCAGTTGGTAATTAAGGTTGCGTCAATTCCCCAAACCCACGTTCAGGTGTATTTCATAGATAACGATGACTACTTCGAGAACCGTGAAATGGCTATGGACGCAAGCGGTTTTGAATATCCTGATAATGGTGAAAGAGCCATTTTCTTCGCTCGTGGCGTTTTGGAAACGGTGATGAAGTTGCGTTGGGTGCCTGATGTAATCGTTTGTCAGGGCTGGATGGCAGCAGTCGTGCCTTTCTATATTAAGACCGCTTACAAGGAAGAACCATCATTTGCCAACACTAAGGTGGTGACTTCACTCTATAGCAATGAGTTGAAGAACGACCTCGGTGAAAACTTCAAAGATTGTCTGCCATACAAGAGTGCAAAGGCAGCTCTTTTGAAAGACTACAAGAAAACTTTCGACTTTATTGAGTTGGCGAAATTCGCGATTGATTACAGTGATGGTATAATCTGCGCAAGTAAAGACGCCAACAAAGATTTGATTAAATACACAAAAGATAACAAAAAGCCATTGCTCGCATATCCTGGCAAGGAGTATGGCGACAAGGTGGCTGATTTTTGCGCACAGTTTTTAGCTGACTAACCCTCATATAGTTTTATGAACTGCTTAACATCGTTCTTACGCAAGACCTCTGTTGCGTTGTCTTTGGCTGCTGTTGCTTTGACAGCATGTGACGACACTACAGATGATTTAGGCTTGTCTCTTATTGACAACTCTGATACAATACATATTTCAGTTGATACATTCCTTGTGACGACACGTTCGGTTGTTGCCGATTCTGTCTTCGCAAGAAACGTTATAGGCTATGTTGGTAAGATTAAAGACCCTGAAACTGGGGCATATATTACCAGCAATTACATGTCGCAGTTTCATATCTTCGACAATTATCGTTTCCCTGATATTAAGAACTTGTTAAGTAAAACCGCTGATGGTAAGGCTAAGGCTGACTCATGCGAGATACGTCTTTATTATACTGACTTCTATGGTGATTCGCTCGCAACAATGAAACTTACGGCTTACGAGATGAGTCAACCAATGGCTGAGGGCAAGAGATACTACTCTAATTATGACCCAATGGCAGAGGGTTTGATAAGCGACGGTGGCTTCAAGTGCAGCAAAGTCTATACTCTTGCTGACCAGAGTGCCGAAGACCGTGGCTCAAGTTCATATACACCCAACATTCGTATCTGCCTTGACAAACCATATACTGATAAGAATGGTGCTACCTACGACAATTACGGAACATATCTGATGCAGAAGTTCTATGAAGACACTACCAATTACGCCAACTTCTACAAGTTTATTCATAACGTTGCCCCAGGCTTCTACTTTAAGCATCAGGGAGGTCTTGGCTCAATGGCATACATATTA
>CAZPNJ010000191.1:0-4154 GCA_964587765.1 uncultured Prevotella sp. | reverse complement strand
CAGTCCTTCCTGAAGAATAATGCGCTGACGCTGAGCTTGCAGTTCTATGATATCTTGCACGAACAGAGCAACTTCTCTCGCACTATAAACTCTTACCAGAAGTCTGACGTGGAGTATAATTCAATAAACAGCTATGCCATGCTGCACGCTATATATCGCTTCAGCATGTTTGGTAATGGTAAGATGCCTGAAGGTCCGGGTGGTATGAATCGTGGCGGTAATCGCCGTGGTGGCTTCGGTGGCGGTCGTCCGGGCGGCGGTGGCTTTGGTGGCCCAAGGTAACCTCGGCTATTTTATTGTTAATCATTATTCTTATTACCTAAAAAAGTAGTAATTTTGCACCCGCTATATAGTTTTTTAGGTATATGAGATTGAAAAAAAGAAGATGGCATTGCTTGTCGGGACAGGAACCAACCGAGATGGACAAGCAGGTTATGTATTGGGAGAACAAGGGTAAGGAAGTGCCTACCCGTGAACTTATAAAGACCCCAGAGCAGATTGAAGGTATTAGAAAGAGCGGTGTCGTAAACACGGGTGTGCTGGACGCCGTAGCGGCAGAGATACATGCCGGAATGAGTACGCTTGAGATAGACAAAATCTGTTATGATTACTGCGTGGCTCATAACGCAACGCCTGCCTGCATTAATTATGAAGGCTTCCCTAAGAGTGTATGCACCAGTATAAACGAAGTGGTTTGCCACGGCATACCTAAAGAGGAAGACATTTTGCAAGAGGGCGACATCATTAACGTTGACTTCACCACAATACTTGATGGATATTATGCCGATGCTTCACGCATGTTTGTCATTGGTAAGACAACTCCTGAGAAGGAGCAGTTGGTGCGTGTGGCAAAAGAATGTCTTGAGGTTGGCGCTGAGGCTGCCAAACCATACGGCTTCGTTGGCGATATAGGTCATGCCATTCAGAAACATGCAGATAAATATGGCTATGGCATAGTTCGTGATTTGTGCGGACATGGTGTAGGCTTGAAGTTTCATGAAGAACCAGACGTGTTGCATTACGGTCATCGTGGCACAGGTATGTTGCTTGTTCCGGGTATGGTGTTCACTATTGAACCAATGGTGAACATGGGTACATGGGAAGTGTTCCTTGACGCTGACGATAAGTATGGCTGGGAGGTTATCACTGGTGATGAACTGCCTTCAGCACAGTGGGAACATACGTTCGTGATGACTGAACATGGTGTGGAGATATTAACTTACTAATGGACAATTGACAATGGATAATTGACAATTGACAGTACGATTGATAATGGACGATATATATATATTAGGTATAGAAAGCAGTTGCGATGATACTTCAGCGGCAGTATTGAAAAATGGTGTGCTGCTGAGCAATGTCACAGCTTCGCAAGAGGTGCATCGTGCCTATGGTGGCGTTGTGCCGGAACTTGCGTCAAGAGCACACCAACAGAATGTTGTGCCAGTAGTGGACCAGGCAATAAAACGTGCGGGAATTACCAAAGAACAACTCTCAGCGGTGGCGTTTACACGTGGTCCTGGACTGATGGGCTCGCTACTTGTTGGCGTAAGTTTTGCAAAAGGATTTGCACGCTCGTTAGACATACCTTTGATAGACGTGAACCACTTGCAGGGTCACATAATGGCTCACTTCATAAAAGAGAGTGATGACGACAAGTCGGCACCTCCATTCCCATTCTTGTGCTTGTTGGTTAGTGGCGGTAATTCACAGATTGTAAAAGCTAACGCCTATAATGATATGCAGATACTGGGGCAGACTATTGATGATGCTGCCGGTGAGGCCATTGACAAGTGCTCAAAGGTTATGGAGTTGGGCTACCCCGGTGGCCCTATTATAGACAAACTTGCCAGACAGGGTAACCCTAAGGCGTTTAAGTTTGCAGAACCAAATATACCCGGACTTGACTATAGCTTCTCTGGATTGAAGACATCTTTCTTATATAGTTTGAGGAAGTGGGTGGCAGAAGACCCTGACTTCGTGGAGCATCACAAGCAAGACATAGCTGCAAGTTTAGAGTTTACTATTGTTGACATATTGATGAAGAAGTTGCGCCTTGCCGTAAAGCAAACAGGCATTAAACATGTGGCTGTGGCAGGTGGCGTGTCTGCCAATAATGGTTTGCGCAACGCTTTCCATGAACATGCTGATAAATATGGGTGGAACATCTATATACCAAAATTTAGCTATACAACCGATAATGCCGCAATGATTGGCGTTACGGGTTATTATAAATATCTCGATAAGGACTTCTGTAACATAGATGCTCCTGCATTCACTAAAATATAAGAACAATGGAACTTGAAAGCAAAGTTTTAAGTAAGGAAATACAGCAAATGCTCTATGATGAGGGCAAGACACTGGGTACGGCAGAAAGTTGTACGGGTGGTCGTATTGCTGAGGCAATAATAGCTGTGCCGGGTGCCAGCAACTATTTCAAGGGTGGTATAATCTCATATACCAACGAGATTAAAGAGAAACTGCTGAATGTTTCTCACCAGAGTCTTGAAGAGCATACTGCCGTTTCTGAGCAGGTGGCAATAGAAATGGTAAAGGGTGCTTGCGATGCTCTTGACGTTGATTTCGCTATCTCGGCAACTGGTGTGGCTGGACCGGGTGGTGGTACGGCAGAAATACCAGTTGGTACGATTTGGCTTGGCTATGGTTCAAAAGACGATGTGCATACATTTCAGTTGACAGAAGATGAAGGTCGTGACTTAAATCTTCTTTCAGCAACAAACAAAGCATTGAAACTCTTCCTTGAGTATCTGCGTGAAAAGAATGCCGAAAACGCAGAAATAGCAGAGTAATAAGAGGTTATAACTATTACCTTAACGGGTGAAAGTAGTAATAAAAAACATTAATTTGCGGATTTAATCTCTTAAAACTTTGTCAGTTTGGAGAAAATTTGTAATTTTGCACCCTGTTTGGAATAGTTATCGTTTAACGAGATTAAAATTAAAGATAGAAATGTCTAAGATCTGTCAAATCACAGGAAAGAAAGCTCAGTTGGGATGCAACGTTTCTCACTCAAAGCATCGCACAAAGCGCAGCTTCGACGTAAACCTCTTCAACAAGAAGTTCTATTATGTTGAGGAAGGTTGCTGGATTAGCTTGAAGATCAGCGCTGCTGGACTTCGTCTCATTAATAAGGTCGGACTTGATGCAGCCCTAAAGCAGGCAGTTGCTAAGGGATATTGCGATTGGAAAGACATTAAAGTCATAGGAGAGTAATATCATGGCAAAGAAAGCAAAAGGTAATAGAGTTCAAGTTATTCTTGAATGCACCGAGATGAAGAATAGCGGTATGCCAGGTACAAGCCGTTATGTAACGACAAAGAACCGCAAGAATACCGCAGAGCGTCTTGAGCTAATGAAGTATAATCCAATCCTTAAGAAGATGACTCTTCACAAGGAGATTAAGTAATTCTTAAAACTATTATATTATGGTAAAGAAAGCGGTCGCTACCCTCCATGAAGGTTCTATGGACGGACGCGCTTACACAAAGGTTATAAAGATGGTTAAGAGTCCTAAGACAGGTGCTTACGTTTTTGATGAGCGTATGGTTCCAAATGAGGACGTTAAGGATTTCTTCAAGAAATAAATCTTTTTTTGATTACACTATATAAAAAGGGTGAACATCATTTACTGTTCATCCTTTTTTTGTTGTCTTTGTTTTGTGTAGTTGGCTATTCTACTATTCCTGCTTCTTTCCATTGGTTTACTATGTCTCCGCAATCGGCGAGGGCAGTGTCGTGGTTAACATCGTATTCCTGTGCGAGCATATTGGCAAGGTCTTCGGTGGTGAAGTCTTTGCCTTGAACATTCTTCCAAAGGAATGTGGCAGTTTCGTTAAGGGTGAATATATTGTTGAAGTCTATGTTTTCAACACCTTCCGCAACGATTATATTATAGCCGCAGATATCTTGTAGCTCAAATCCGTTTTTTATCTTCATAATCTTATATGTTAATCTGGGTAAGTCATTTTGCATGTTCTGTGAATGATGGCAAGCAGATAGCGGCGAATAGGGCGTAGTCTCATCCAAATGAATGAATACACGGTCCATTTCAGTCCATTTGTTTTGTCTATCTTCTTTCTGCCTTTGCGGTAGAAGCCAATGATGAAGCCGCGTACGTTCTCGCGCTTGCAATG
>CAZPNJ010000190.1:0-4187 GCA_964587765.1 uncultured Prevotella sp. | reverse complement strand
GGGTAGCCCACTGACGGAAGCGAGTAGCCACCTGTGACTTCACACGATAGCCCACAGCGATAATCATGTCCAGATTGTAGTGGCTCATGTTTCTCCGCACGCTCCTGTTACCTTCCTGGCGAACTAACAAAAATTTTTTGTGAGTTCGTTCCGCATCTTGTTCACCATCGGCATAAATCTGTTTGATGTGGTAGCTTACGTCCTGTTGTGAGGCATCAAACAATTCCATAATCTGCTCTACAGTCAGCCACACATCTTCGCCCTCGAATCTTACATTGACTCGCGCAATCCCATTTTCATCCTGATAGATCAGGAAAGCCTCATTACTCTTCTCTATTTCGTTTGCCATATCTTCAATATCGTTTTCTTTAGCAAAGTTAATATGCTACACCGTCAATTACATAACCTTTAATAGCATCATCATACAATCCGCCAACTATTTCATTGACTTCTCGCAGATGAGTAGCATAGTCTTCTTTATTATTATGTTCAACATCCTGCATGAGCATGTCTGCCAACTCACCCAAACGTGGCGGCAGTTCCGATGGTATGCTTATCTGCTTGAAGTTGTCCCAAATCAACTGATAGCCGTTCTGTATGCGAGGGCAATACTTGGAAATCAGCCACCAGCCCATGTTTGAACATAGGAGGGCAAGCAGAGCCTTGTTTTGGATAGTGATAAACCACATCGAATTGTTACAAAACACAGACTGGTCGCTATAGATAAAACACGGACGAACTTGGAAAGTCTGGTAAAAAAGTTTGGGCTGGCTGAACTCGCTATAATATGCGCAAGCCCGCAGTTCCCACCAATAGTCACCCTTGTCAGTACGTCTGGAAGCTTCGTCCTTAAACTGCAACAGCCAATGGGCGACGGAGGGATATATGCGTTCAAACCACGCCCAGGCTTCATGCTCGTCTGGCATTTTCTCCCTGTCCTCTTTATCCTCTGGGTTAAGTCCAAACGCTTTTGCTGTAAAGCCTTTGGGAATAAAGAGCAGATAGGAAGCCGTTTCTGGTTTTCCGAAAGGTATCAGTCCTCGTCCCTGCATAAATGGCCGAAGTATTTCTGATGCAGAGGAATTTTCCGCAATAAGTCGGTTGGCTGTATCTATTGATACATTGAAAACTTTTGAAAATCCCACCTTAATACCATAGTTTGAATCATAACCAAGAAACTCTCGAAGCGTTCCCATTGTCTTTTTATACGCTTCAGCCTTCTCAAAGTCTTCTCTTGACGAAATAATCCAAATGCCGTCGTTCAGTTCGCTGGTTTGGAACACTTTCTTCCTTTCTTCTACATCTTCCGCCAATGTCTCAGGGTTGACTTTGCGGATAGTAGAACTAAGAATTTCACCAGCACTTTTTGCCTTGGTCATACGGATGATGCAAGTATAGGTCGTGGCATCTGTAAAAATCTGGTTGTCGTCAAAGTCTATCACCTGAGTCAGATTCTGTTTGAGGAATAGCTGACGCAACGGCTTACCATAGCCTACCTTCATCCACTTGTTAGGCAAAATATATGCCAACAAGCCATCTTTTTTCAGGATCTGTAAGCCCCTCTCAACAAACAAACTATAAATATCGCCCCTTGATTCCAAGGTATTGTACGTTGGCATATCCTTCTGTTCCTCTTCATCCATCTGATGCATCTTTGAGTATGCCTTGACATCTTCAGGTAACTTTTCCAGACTAATGTATGGTGGATTACCTATAATCACATCGAAACCCAGAAACACTCCTTTATCGTCAAGTACGTCAGGAATCTCATATCTCCACTCAAAAGCATTTACAAACAATTTGTTGTCTCGCATGTCATCTATAAGACGTTTCAGCTTTGCTTCTTCTTTCTCTAGAGCAGCAAGTTTCTTGGCATAGCTACCTTTTTTATTCTTTGCATCACGGAAGAGCAAACTTTTCTGTCGCATATCGCTCAATTCCTTAGCAACAGACAGCCATTTTTTATAGACTGGAGTGTTTTCGCTAATTCCTTTTGCCAGAAAAGCTTTGATAATGTTAATATCATTTTTTAGACGTGCTTTTGCTTCTTTGTTGGCTGTACGCTTATAGTTGTTTACGTCTTGTTTGTATTTCGTAATGGTGAGATTGGTTCCGGCTAAGACCTGACGGATGTCAACATTAAAGGGAGTCCTGTTAAGAAGCGAGTTCCCACACTTGATGTTAATGTCAATGTTTGGGAGCGTCTGAAGAACTTTTTCCCCAGTCTGCTCATTCTTGTAATAATAGGCATTTTTTAGCAATTCTATCCACAGGCGGAGTTGACAAATCTCAACGCTTTTGGGATTGAGGTCCACACCAAAAAGACAGTTTTCGATAATGGTACGTTTTTCTTCGAACAAAGTCTCCTGCACACGCTGGCTGAGCGGATCCTTTGGGTCATATACAAATGTATCGCCATCTTCATCGGTTACAATGAGTTCGTCGTTCTCTACCGTGATATACTCCCCAATAGGTTTTGGCTTCTCTCTGTGGTCTTGCAGCACCCCCATCTCCCTCTTCATGGCAATTAGTTCATTGAGAGCAGACACAAGGAAATGTCCGCTGCCTACGGCTGGGTCGCAAATTTTCATACTATTAATTATTTGGTTAGCTTCCGTGCGGCTGTCCCTGTCTGTTCCCACTTGGTCACAGAGTTCAAAGAAATCGTTACACTTCCAACCTTTCGCTTCGTTGAAACGGTTCACTACAGCCCTGCGCAATGTTTTGCGGCAAATATATTGCGTGATATAGCCTGGTGTGAAAAACGAACCGTCTTTGTAGCCGTTTATCTTCTCAAAAATTTTTCCCAGCACAGATGCATTGATGATTGTCTTGCTATCTTGTCGCAGCGAATTCTCATTGCTCTGCTTCTCAACACCGAAGTCAAACGCATCAAGGAAACGAAACAGGTAGTCGAGTGTTGGCAGCAGTCCTTTCATCCGCTTACCGTTGCCATCCTTGACAGCAGTCTGCGCCATCACTTCCATTTCGCCCAACCGGATGCCGCTGACGGGGAAATACTTCTTCTCAAGTTCCGACTTTTCAAACAGGGAACTATTCAAATAGGGTACATCCTTAAATGCTTCTCGAAATTCCTCATTACGTTGTTCCATAGGAACGGCCAACACTTTCATAAACAAGTCGTTCAAGATGTCATAGTCAGGAATACGAGAACTAAGCAACAGTTTAGATGTTGCTCCCTTATTGAAGGTAAGCAGTTGAGACTCCAGCAACTTCAAGAAAAGAAGTCTGTTTACCCAAACAAGTACCAATCCCAATGCTGCATCAAACAGGTCTTGTTCTTCGTAGAGGTCGTATCCGTCTAAATGGGAAATGGCTTGTTCAACCAGAGAGTAAGGCTGCCGTTTGGTTTTCAGACGCTTGATTTTCTTCACCTTGTCATCAGTGACTTCTTCAACGCCCATGATATAAAGCAACTCGTTGTAGAACCCTCGGTTAAGGGCGTTATGGTCATTCTGGAACGGCCGTTTCAGCAGATGCGTTGGAGATAGCAGTTTGTAGATGGATATGAACTTTCTGGAAGTTAATATGGTATCATCATCCAGTTTTCCTTTGTAGTCTGACAGGTCGAAGTATGTGTATTTCAGTTTGTGTTTTACTTCTTCCACCTTTCTGTGAATTACTTTTTCGTAAACATAATCCGTCGTGTTCTCCCTGTCTGCCTCAAGCACCTCATTCTTGAATTTCTTGTTAGCGAGGAAAAACCGATAGAAACAAGCCTTGTCGAATACGAACCACTCAAAGCAATTAGTGATGATAAGATGTTTTATTTTAGTATTATGACTATATTCTTCCTCACGGATATAATAAAGGATTAATTCATGCAGTGCTTTGCAATTCAGTTCTGTACGCTTTGCCATATCTGGCCGTTCAGGTCCTTTAGCCTCTATAAGTACGAGGGCATGGCTATGAATAGAATCTGGCGATTCATAAATAGCAGCATCAGTCTTACCTTTGGTGTTAATCGCATTGGTGTTTTTATAGAATGCATTTGAAAGGAATTCCATTACAAGATTTTTATTGTGTTCCTCGCTTTCATTTGCATTGACGTTCTTCAGCATCTTCCGCATGGCACTCCTGAAACTTTTGATGTCATTTTCTCCGACAGGCTGTTTCAGATATATTTTGTTTACCACCTGAATGGGGCGTAATTCGTTGTTCTCCAT
>CAZPNJ010000189.1:0-4215 GCA_964587765.1 uncultured Prevotella sp. | reverse complement strand
ATGAGCAAAGACAACGAAAAGATTGTTACCTTAAAGAACTTGAATAAGGTATACGTATGGGATATTCAGGAAAACGACATCATCAGAATGATTGATACAGCCCAGAAAGATTCTGAGTTAAAGGAAAATATGAACCACTACTTCACCATCATGCGCACGGCTTTCGACATAGAAGAAGTAAAGTCTGAGCGTAAAGAGGTGGAAAAGAAATACGTAGAGCGTGGCTTTAAGATTGGAAAAATCAAAGTTGATTCAGAAACTGTATTGAAGTGGGCTGTTAAGAAGCGCCCTATACAGCATGTCACTGACCTGACATATGAGAACATATTCCATATATCAGCACAAAAACTGATTGAAGTGCTCGACCGCAACTTCGGTGGTGGTTGGGACTCTCTGCCACAAAGCGTTAAGGATATAATACAGCACGGCTTCGACATAAGCACCACTACCCTGCCTGCCGACCGTTTGCACAAGGCTGGAAGTCTGTACGACAAAAAGGTTAAAGACGGATACGAGGTACTTGAGATAGCAAAAGGCACTTGGGTTGAGGCAATATTCGCTAAGGCTAAACCAAAGCCAGAAAAGAAGCGCATGACTCTTGACGCCGACCCAACAAGCAAACTGCTTGATGACGACGACCGCGATGAAGACCTTGAGGACGAAGAGTTGGTTGACAACAATGCTCTTGACGACGATGACGACGACACTCTTGATGAAGACCAACTGACAGAAGAAAGCTATCGCACCACATTCGACACCGACCCCGAAGACCTTAACATTGAGGCAGAGGATATGGCCGATGACGATAGTTTCTAAGCGAAGCGAATTCATACGAATTGATTTATAATATAATGTGTAAGGCATTCCTGTTACAGGGATGTCTTACCTTTTTTATACCCACAACAGGGTACTAATACCAAGAAATGGGGATAATAACATTTACTAATTTTTGAGTATTGCGAAGCATTCTAACTTGCAATAACTTTGCACCTAGATTTAGAAAAAATAGTAATGTTATGAATTCATATAATAAAAGATTGTTTGCAAATATTGCAGTTACATTATTTACTGCATCAGCAATGGCACAAGCAAGTGCTTCAGACAGCGTAATTAATCACGCCAATAAGAAACAACTTTCAATAGGCGGATATGGCGAGGTGGCATATTCAAGAAACTTTTTCAGCGACCACGTTAGCAGATACAGCGCACCTGAAGACCACAAGAACGACCCAAGTCATGGCAGATTTGACATACCGCACGCAGTGATTTACTTAGGCTACGATTTCGGTAAGGGCTGGAGTTTTAGCACAGAGATAGAGTTTGAGCATGGAGGTTCGGGCTCGGCATACGAGAAAGAAAATGAAGAAGGCGGCGAATGGGAACAAGAAACCGAGAAAGGCGGCGAAGTTGAGTTGGAACAGTTCTGGATACAAAAGTCATTTGCTCGTTGGGCTAACATAAAGGCAGGCCATATTGTTGTACCTGTTGGTATGAACAATGCTCACCATGAGCCACTAAATTTTTTCACAGTGTATAGACCAGAGGGAGAAAACACCATACTGCCTTCGACATGGCATCAGACTGGTGTAAGTTTCTGGGGTAAATATAAGATGTGGCGCTATGAAGCACAACTACTTGCAGGACTGAATGCAGACAACTTCACCAACACACGTTGGATAAACAAGGGTGCTGCTTCACCACTTGAGTTTGAAGTAGCAAACAAGTACGGTGCTGTAATGCGCATTGACAACTACGCTGTAAAGGGATTGCGCCTTGGACTTAGTGGATATTACGGCCACAGCATCGGCAATAGCTATCCAAACAATTCTGAAGGTGTTGATGCGACATACAAGGGTAAAGTGGCAATTGGCTCGATTGACTTCACATACAACGACCACAACTGGATAGTTCGCGGACAGGCAGATTATGGATATTTAGGCGATGCCGAGCAACTGAAGTATCTGTATAACCGACTAAACTCTAAATCGCCATATAAACATTCGGCATACGTCAGTCAAAACGCTTACGCCATTGGCATAGAAGCTGGTTACGATGTATTCTCACAGATTACTAAGATGAGCGCTGATAATAAGAAGTTATATGTATTCGGCAGATATGAGAAGTATAACCCATACGCCTCAAAGACTAAAAATACCGCATACAGTTATACGGAAGTTAGTCGTATTGCGGCAGGTATAAACTACTACCCGGTTAAAGATATTGTGGTAAAGGCTGAATACAGTCACCGCTTCCTGAAAAGCCAATACAACGACGAGCCTTCAATAAACATTGGCATCGCATACGCTGGTTTCTTCAAATAACACAAAACTGAATAACATATTATTAACATTAAATAAACAGATAAAAGATGAGAGGATTACTTAAACTCACTCCAGCAGTTCTTTTGGCTGCACTGTCAACACTGACACTCGCATCATGTAGCGATGATGATGACAACAACGACAACCAAGCGTCAATCACCCCTATTGAAGTGGTAACAAACCACACCGAAGCCGACTTCTCAAACAAAGCTTTCGGAAATACTGCAATCGACGCTTGCGCAACAACCGTAGCACAACTCAATGCCGCTTACAACAAGTTGGCTGCGTCAAAACTTACAACAGCACAGGAAGAATATATGCGCAATACATTGGCAGGAGTAGTTGACAATGTAATCGTACCAACCTACACCACTCTTGCCAACAACTGTGAGAATCTGAACAATACTCTTGCCAATCTTGACGCAAAGACAATAACACAATCACAGATAAACACAGCTTGCGAATACTTTAAGCAGGCGCGTGCATGGTGGGAAAAGAGCGAAGCATTCCTTGGTGGCGCTGCTTCTGAGTTTGACATTGACCCAACAATCGACTCATGGCCATTGAACCGCACTCTACTTCACACATATCTTATTTCAGGCAAGAGCGACTTCACCGACGAGGAGCTTGAAGATGCAACCATTCTTGGTTTCCACGCTCTTGAGTTCATTCTGTTCCGTAACGGCGAACCAAGAAAAGCATCTGAGTTTACGGGCAAAGACACTTACAAAAACTTCACTGACGTTGATGGTTCTACCGAGTTGGCTTACGCACAGCGTGTTTGTCAGCTTTTGGTTGAGCGTACTTATCAGTTGCAAGTAGCATGGGAAGGCGAAACCACAGCCAATGCAAATCGTTTGGCAGTGGTAAAGAAGGCTGGTCTTGACTATAAGACAAGTAAGGGTTACTCGTTCGGTGAAAATCTGAAGAACGCCGGTAACACCACACTTAGCACATTCCCTACTCTACTTACAGCCATTGCACAAATTCTTAACATGGAGGAAGGCAGTTGTGTAGGCATTTGCAACGAGGTTGGTACAGCAAAAATCGCAAATCCATTCTCTGCCGGCGACATCTCTTATGTAGAATCTCCTTATAGTTATAACTCAATTGTTGACTTCCAGAACAATATTCGCTCTATACAAAACGTTTGGTATGGTGGAACCGATGGCGCAAATTCAAAGGCATCATACAGTTTTCACAACTTCTTCAAAAAGGCTGGCGAAGGCAAGTTAGCAGCAAACACAGAGGTTTCAATCTCTAACTCTATCACTGCCATTGGCAATATGCCTTCAGCTTTCGTGAAGTACGTTAGCACCATCTGGAACGTTAAGTTTGAAGATGATGAGACTTGGGAGTAATTTTATTCACAAACAGAAGCGGATATGAACATTAAACATAATTACATATCTAACATATTATTAGGAGTTGCTGCCATATTCATGGCGGCATGCTCTGATAATGATAATGTCTCTTCTCTGGGCGAACTTAAAGAGAAAGACAATGCCTTTGGAAAAGCTAACGCAGTCTTTTCAGCAGCCGAATGGTATCCGGGTGGCGAGTTAGGCACAACGGAGTTGCAAAGTTACTCAACCGCTGCACCGGCAGTAACCGCCGACGCACAAATGGAGGCGGACTTTAACATTGGCGAAGACTTCTTTGAACATCTTTATACCATAACCGAAGCTCCACGCAAGGGCCTTGGTCCTGCATGGGTTCGCAATAGCTGTATAGCCTGTCACCCAAGTTATGGTCACGGCAAGCGCCAAACGGAATATAAAGCTTACACTATCGGCAATGGTTATCTGCTGGTAATTTATCACCCCACGGCCGGAACAGATGCTGACGGTGTGGCATACGCAGCAAACTCATACGTACGCCATGTGACGGGTAT